>JAFIHP010000097.1 GCA_017849335.1 Actinomycetales bacterium
AAGGTCGTGCGCCTGTTCAACACCTACGGCCCGCGCATGCACCCGCAGGACGGCCGGGTCGTCTCGAACTTCATCATGTGCGCGCTGCGCGGGGAGCCGCTGACGATCTACGGCGACGGCGACCAGACCCGGTCGTTCTGCTACGTCGACGACCTCGTCGAGGGGCTGGTCCGCATGATGGCGACCCCGCACGAGGTGACCGGGCCGATCAACCTCGGCAATCCGGGCGAGTTCACGATGACCGAGCTCGCGACCGAGGTCATCAGCGTGGTCGGCTCGGATCCCGGCCGCGTGAACCTGCCGCTCCCCCAGGACGATCCCGTCCGCCGGCAGCCGGACATCACGCGGGCCAAGGAGACCCTGGGCTGGGAGCCGACGATCGCGCTACGGCAGGGGCTCGAGCGCACCGTCGAGTACTTCCGGGGCCTCGCTCACTAGGAGGCCCGCGCGGTCACGGCGACGCCGGCGGTCGCAGACCGGTCAGGACGGGCAGGCCGCGACGCTGAAGACCGACGTCGATCCGCCCCCAGAAGTCCGAGCGGGACAGCTCGTGCGCGCGCTCCCGTGCAGCGGCCTGGTCGGCCCGGAGCTGGTCGCGGTCGGCCAGACGCGCCGTGATGACGTCGGACAGGTCCGCGATCGACCCGAAGAACTGGTACTCGTTCGGGGCGTAGAAGTGCCGGGTCCGGTCGCCGTCGTCGGTCAGCGGGATGCAGCCGACCAGCGCCGCCTCGTGCACGCGGATCTTGTACTGCTCGTGCGGCCCGCCGTTCGCCAGGGAGAAGTTGATCGTGAGCTCGCTTCGCGCCAGGCCGGCCATGTAGTCCAGGTAGGTCGGCTGGTTCGTCCGGCTGGCCTCGTAGGTCGCCGGGTCGTCCGCGCGGTGCGGGTTCACCGCGACGGTCAGCCCCGACGCCCGGAGCCGGTCGAGCATCTCGACGCGGTAGTCGTACAGCGCACCGATGAACGACACGTCGTACTGCTTGGGCTGGCCGGCGACGTAGGCGTCGATCGCGGCGATCGACTCCTGGCTCAGTGGCATCGTCATGGGGCCGACCTCGTACTGGCCCGCCCGGACGAACCCGGTCATCGGCTCGCACAGCTCGGCGATGAGCAGCTGCCGGGTCTGGCGACCGAGCCGGTGTGCCCGGATCCGCAGCCATTCGTAGGCGGAGTCGTACATCAGCCCGATGGACGCGCCCGACCAGTGCCGGGACAGCACCGGAAGGACCACGTCCCAGTTCCACTGCCCGTGCTGGTTCGGGTCGACCTCGATCTGCGCGATGAGGTGCGTGGCCCCGACGTCGGCGACGGTGCGGATCAGGCGCTCCTGCCAGGCGGCCGTCGGCTCGTCGCGGCCGACGGCGAACAGCGTGACGCGGTCCGCGCCGAGCGCCTCGACCGCCGACTGGTTCACCTCGTAGAAGTGGTTGCCGCCCGCGACCTTCCAGTTGGGCACGTCCGGCCCGTCATGCACGACCACGACGAGGTGGACGTCGCCGGTCGGGCGGGTCCGGCCCAGCGGAAGCGTCCGGGCGACGGCGTCGAGCCGTGCCATCGGCGCCCGGACCGCGAGTCGTCGTCGCAGCAGCCACACGTCACGGTCGACGTGGGGGTACACGCGGCCGACGCCCTGGCCGACCCGTCCGAGGAGCGAGGTCACGTCAGATCTCCTGCCGGCCGCGCACGTGCGTGCCGAACCAGTGCTTGGAGAGCTGGTACGTGTCGTACGCCGTCGCGCGCAGGCTCAGGTGCCGGTCCGGCAGGAGGGCGTCGCGCTCGCCGCCGAGCATCGCGTCGATGGCGGCGCGCGAGCGCATCCGGCGCATCGTGGTCGGGCTGACGCCGCCAGGCCCGACGCCGCCGGCCATGGCCACGAGCGATGCGAGCGCGGCGCCGTAACAGGAGCTCAGCACGGACCGCGGGGTGCGCATCGTGATGGAGTCGTCGCCGGCGGTGAACCGGGCGAGGACGTCTGGCAGGTGGGCGCCGATCCCGCCGGTGAAGACCCCCCAGTAGGCCATGAGCAGGTCCGGCCCGATGGCCTTGGCCACGCACGGTGCCGGCAGCGCGGCGGCCAGCGCGGCCCGGGCGTCGTCCGTGCGGACCAGGGCAGCACCCGGTGAGGACGGGAGCCCGGCCGGGAAGTGGAGCAACTCGCTGGCGACCACGTCGGGCGTCAGCGTCGTGGGCCGGTCCAGGTAGCGCTCGGCGCTGCGCCCGTCCGGGTAGTCGACGGCCACGCGGCAGGTGACCACGCAGGCGTGGTTGCGCTCGGCCGACGCGAGCATCGGGGTGATCGAGCGCGGCATGAGCACGTCGTCGGACCAGATGATCTTCAGCCACGGCGCGTCGGCCAGCGCGATGCCGCGACGCCAGTTCTCGATCGGGCCGACGTTGGTCTCCCAGCGCCGGAACACCAGGTTCGCGAACCGGTCGCGGCGGGCCTCCACGACGGCCGCGGTGTCGTCGGAGCTCGCGTTGTCGACCACCACGACCTGCAGGTCGGTCCGGGCGAGGTCGGGCTCGTCGATCGAGTCCAGCGCGCGGGCCACGCCGGCGGCCCGCATGTAGGTGGGGATGACGACGCTGACCAGGGGCGCGCTCGTCACCGGCCCACCCTATCGACCGCCTCCCGGCCGGATCCGGGCCACAAGACCTGCCAGCGGCCGCCCGGGCGCCCACAGCGCGCGGTAGGCCGACGTGGCGAGCCACCGCGTCGCCGTCCGCCCGTTCTCGGCCACCGCTGCCGCACCGCGGGGAGCGAACACCTCCCGTCGTGCGCGGTGGAACTCCCGCAGCCCGAGCTGCCAGTCCTGCGTCGACAAGCCCCCCACCGTGAACGCGGCGAGGGTCAGGTCCAGCTGCAGGGGCGGGCCGTCGGCGGCGAGGCGCAGGATCGAGCGGTAGTCGGCAGCGACGCGGTAGGTCAGGTCGAACCCGCCCTGGGCGCGCAGGGCCTCGGTGCGGACGACGACCCCCTGGTGCGCGGGGAACCGCCCGCGGGCGAACAGGGCGGCTCGCTCGGTCGCGTAGTCCCAGTCCGGCTGCGGGTGCACGGTGCCGTCCTCGGCGAGGAACTCGACGCGTCCGAAGGCCCACGCGAAGGTCTGCCCCGCGAGCCGGCCGGCGACGGCGGCGATGACGTCGTCGTCGGCGAGGAGGTCGCCGGCGTTCAGGTAGTAGGTGTAGTCGCCATCGACGCGGGCGAGGCCGTCGTTCATGGCGGCGTAGACGCCGCGCGGGGCCGACCAGGAGTAGTCGACGGACCGCAGGCCGGACTGTTCGAGGACCGCCGGCACCTGACGTCGATCGTCCGAGCCGTCCACGACGACGATCTGGTCGGGCAGGACCGACTGGCGGGCCACGGAGGCCAGGGTGCGCCGCAGCCCCTCGGGGTCGTTGCGGACGACCGTGACGATCGTCAGCAGTCCCATGGGCCGTCTCCGTGGTCAGTGCGCCGTCGGTCGCGCGGTGCGGTGCGAGACTATCGGCGCGATCGTGGCGAGGAGGGTGTGCGTGGGCGCGGTGCACGTCGGGCTGGTGACACACCCGCGCTCCCGGTTCGACGCCGACGGGACGGCGACCCGGCAGGCCCAGGACCTCGCCGACGCGCTGGGGCGCCGAGGTGCGGGCGCGGGTCTGCTGATCAGCGACCGGGACGACTACGACGCGCAGGCGCTGCCGCTGGGCCGTGCCGAGCTCCGGCGGTCGGCCCGCTACCAGGCCGACCTGGAGTACCGCTGGCGGCGCTACCTCGCCTCCGCTGGGGGGCGGCCGGCCCGGGCGGGCGGTCTCGACCGGGTGCTCGGCCTGGCGATGGCCGGGAAGCGGCAGGTCCGGACCGAGGCACTGTGGCCGTGGTCGGACGGTGCTGCCGGGAGGACCGCGGCGACGAGGCTGCTGAACATCGACCTCTCGCACCTGCGGGCTCTGGATGCCGGGGTCGCCTCGGGGGCGGACTGGGTCCTGGTCCTGGAGGACGACGCCCGGGTGGACGACGTCGAGGTGGCCGTCGACGACGTGCTGGCGGCGGTCGCCGCCGTGGAGGGCACGCCGGTCGCGTTCGTGTCGGTGTCGGAGTCGATCCCGCTGGCCGAGCTCGGTGTCGACGGGATCGTCGGCGGGCGGCTGTCCGCGTCCACGCCGTCCTGGCTCGTCGCGACGACCACTCCGGTCACCAACACCGTGTGCGCGAACCTGTACCGCTCGTCCTTCGCAGCCGACCTTGCCGCTGGCATCCGAGCACGCGGGCTGCTTCCGGTCGCACCGATCGACTGGCGTCTCAACGAGCAGGTGATGGCGATGGTCGCCGACGGACGACTCGGACCGTCGTCGTGCGCGTGGGCGCTGCCCGGCCTGTTCCTCCAGGCCTCGATGCACCCCGCCTAACCCGTTGAACGGCGACTTGTGGCTGCCGATTGTCCGGTTTGTCCAGCCACGACCCGCCGCTCAACGAGGGGGCGGGAGGGGGGCCGGGATCTCGCGGACGACACCTGCCTGCTCCAGCAGCGTGGCGGTCGCCGCCACCTGGGGGACCGGCTGGCCGACGATGCGCGCGATGTCGATGGCGTCGTTGGTACCGTCCGCGTAGGCGAGGACGTTCATCATGTTCCGGACGCTGGATTGGCCCCCGCTGCTGCGCGTGCTCGTCGTCGGGTAGAGGCCCCGCCGGCCGAGCTGAGGCTCGCCGGGCTGCACCGCCTGCCAGGTGCGGTTCGACTCGACGAGACGGATGGCATGGGCCATCAGGTCCAGTCCCCCCTGCAGTCCGGTGGGCGTCACGAACGTCAGGTCGTCCAGCGACGTGTGGTACTCCGCGTAGCACCCGTACTTGGACCGCATGAGCGACGCGACGGGCAGGTCGACACCCGGCGAGCAGTACTGCCGCTCGTCGCTGCCGCGGTCGAGGAAGGTGTACCGGTCGCACGCGAGGCCGAGCTCGTCGATCGCCTGCAGGCTCACGCGGTCGGCCAACGTCAGGCCGTACCGCGAGGGCACGTACGAGTAGGTGCGCTCGTCCCCGATGCAGGTCAGCACCCAGCCTGCGCGCACGTGCGCACGCAGGTGGTCCAGATGCCGGCTGAGGTACACGAGGGAGCCGATGGTCTCGGGCAGGAAGACGAGTCGGTAGGTGTAGCGCCGTGACGGGAGGGCCTGCAGCCACCGGCCGAGTGCTGCGGCGACGACCGGACCGGACAGCTCGTTGTTCGCCATCGAGGGATGGCACACGTACGTCGACAGGAGCACCTCGTCGTCGCTGTCCCCGGGGATCACGAGGTCGGCGTAGGTCAACCGGCCCGGACCGAGGTCGGTGTCGATCACGATGCGGAACGGGCCGTCGCCGAGGGCGTCGCGCTGCCGCTGGGTGAGGCAGAACCCCCAGGTCCGCCGGTAGTACGAGGTGACGTACGGGATCGCGTCCGGCAGCTCGGGGATCGAGTGCAGGTGGGGCTCGAGCTCGGCGCGCGTGAGGGTCGCGTCGACCGGCTCGGAGTAGCTCACGAGGTGGAGGTTGTTGACGGCGTAGTCCGCGATCCGGGTGCCGTCTGCATCGGCGAGGTACGCCGACCGCACGTTCCACTCGTCCGGCACGGACCAGTCGAACGCGGGCGTTCCGGTCGGCACCTCGTGGGTCGTCAGCCCGGGCAGCAGGTCCGCCAGGTAGGCGAGGGTCGCACGGACCCCGTCACCGGTCAGGCTGCGTCCGATGGGGAAGAGGTCTGTCGCCCATCGGTGCAGGTCCGCGCCGGTGTCGTCGGGGCCGTCGGCGAGCGAGGGCATGGACTACGGCTTGCGCGCCTGCACGACGAACGCCGAGCACAGGAACAGGCCCCGCCACCCGGAGGTCTCGTGCTCCAGGGCGAGGGCGGCGTCCCGGAAGGCGGCCGGGTCCTTCTCGGCCAGGAACGGCATCGCGGGGTGGTAGTGGTACCAGAGCAGCTCGACGTCCTCGAATCCCAGGTCGTCGAACATCTCGAGGACCTCGAACGGGTTGTGGAACTTCGACAGGATGGCGTCGTAGCCCACGGCCCCCTCGACCGCGTAGTGCTCCGAGCGGACCGGGGGCTTGTCCATCTCCAGCTTCGTGCGCAGGTAGTCGCCGACGTGGGTGCGGACCGTGTCGTCGACCCCGGCCAGCAGGTCGTCCATGACGAACTCGTAGGTGTAGCGGTTGAAGGAGAACAGCGAGAAGAGCTTGTTGCGGAACTCGATGAACGCGAGCCCGCCCGGACGCAGCAGCGTCGCCATGTTCTTGAGCACCTGGGTGTCGTTGCGCACGTGCGGCATGACGCCCATCGCCATGAGCGCGTCGTGCTGGCCGTCGCGCAGCAGCTCGACGTAGGTCGTCGGGTCCTCGATGTCGCCCCAGATGATCCGGTCGGGATCCTGGCCGATCTCCGTCATGCGCTCGCGGCTCTTGGCGACCATCGCCTCGCTGATGTCGAAGCCCGACACCTGCATGCCGGCACGGGCGAGCGTCGCGAGCGGGGTTCCCTCACCCACCCCGACCTCGACGACGCGCTCGACGTCGTTCTCGATGAAGGAGTTCAGGAGCAGCTGCAGCCGGAAGTAGTTGGCCGGGTAGCCGCGGGAGAGGTCGCGCAACGCGGCCCGCTCGTACTGCAGGTGGTTCGTCGCGGCGGTGGCGTCGTAGTAGTCGGCGACAGACATGGGGCTCCTTCGTCGGCGTCGGCGCCGAGCCTAGTGGCGCGCCATCGGGGGGTCCTCGTTACGCTCTGTCCACCTCGGTCGAGAGGCGCTGCGACGGGACCTTCCCGCCACGCTCGACCGTCGCGACATCGAAGGGCGCCTCCGAGACGGAGGCCCGGATGACCACGTTCCCCCAGACGCCCTCGACAACGGACAGCCTTGCCCGGTTCGTCGCCGGCCTGCCCAAGGCCGAGCTCCACGTGCACCACGTCGGCTCCGCGAGTCCGGAGACGGTCGCTCGGCTGGCCGAGCGGCATGCCGGAGACACGCGGGTGCCGGCCGACCCCGCGCTGCTCGCGGACTACTTCACGTTCACCGACTTCGCGCACTTCATCGAGGTGTACCTGTCCGTCGTCGACCTCGTCCGCGACGAGGACGACGTGGCCTCGCTCACGTACGACATCGGCGTCGGGCTCGCCGCCCAGCAGGTGCGGTACGCCGAGCTCACGATGACGCCCTACACGTCGATCGTGCGGGGTATCGCGCCGGAGGCCTACTGCGAGGCCATCGAGGACGCCCGCGTGCGCGTCGCCCGGGACACCGGCCTCGAGCTGCGCTGGTGCTTCGACATCCCGGGCGAGTCCGGGCTGCCGGCCGCGGAGGTCACGCTCGAGGTCGCGCTGGGCCTGCGCCCCGACGGGCTGGTCACGTTCGGCCTGGGCGGCCCGGAGATCGGCGTCCCGCGCCCGCAGTTCGCCCCCTACTTCGCGGCCGCCCGAGCGGAGGGCCTGCACAGTGCTCCGCACTCCGGGGAGACCACCGGCCCGCAGTCGGTGTGGGACGCGATCGACCTCCTCGGCGCCGAGCGCGTCGGGCACGGCATCTCGGCGGCACAGGACCCCCTCTTGATGGAGGTGCTGCGCGAGCGCTCGATCGCGTTGGAGGTCTGCCCGACCTCCAACGTGTGCACCGGCGCCGTGCCGTCGCTGGCGGAGCACCCGCTGCCGGCCCTCGTGGCCGCCGGTGTGCCCGTGACCGTCAACTCCGATGACCCGCCGATGTTCTCCACCACGCTGACCGACGAGTACTGCGTCGCGGCAGGCATGCTGGGTCTCGACACGGCCGGGGTCGCGGACCTCGCGCGGGCGGCGGTGCGGTACTCGTTCGCGGACGCCACGGCGAAGGCGCGCCTGCTCGGAGAGATCGACGCCTACGAAGCGGCCTGGCCCGGCGTCGGCTGATCGCCGTCCCACCAGCGCAGCACCCGCAGGGCGCGCAGCGTCACCCACCGGTTGGGCCAGCCCTCGTCGCCCAGGTCGAGGTACGACGGTCCCTGGTGGGCGTTCTCCAGACGCCAGCGTCCGTCCGGTCCGGCCTTGCCGCGCACGAGCTCGACGGACTCCGCCAGGCGCGCGTCCCGCCTGTCGGCGAGCCGGAAGTGGTCCAGTCCGCGCAGCACGTCGTGGTACCACCGCACCGGGTACGACAGCATCGTCATGCGGGGGTCCGGCACGGAGCGATCGGTGCGTCGCCGGAACAGGCCGCGCTCGAGCAGGTACTCCTCCCCGGCCCGCTGGGCGTCCGCCACGGCGGCGTCCTCGCCCCGGGCACGCCGCCACGCCAGCAGGCCCTCGAGCGCGCAGATCGTCGAGTGGAACGAGGAGACCCGAGCGCCGTACTGCGCGTAGCAGTTCCATCCGCCGTCGGGCAGCTGGTCCGCCAGCAGCGTCGCGACGATCGGGTCGCCCCCCTGGCCGAAGTACACCGCGGAGATCAGCGCGACGCCGTTCATGCAGGCCTCGATCTCGCCGGAGAAGTACGGCTCGTCGTCGTGCTCCCAGCGGACGTTCCGGCCGACGCGCTGCACGGCCCGGCGGACGGCCGGATGGTCCGGGTCCACGCCGAGGTCGACGAGCTGCTGCAGGCAGAAGTGCGTCGCGGTCCACGCGTCGAAGAACGGCTCGTCCTCCCGGGCCCAGCCGGGCCGGTACGTCCCGCCGGCCCAGCGTCCGTCCTCCGCCTGCCGGGCCAGGAGCTGCGCTCCCCACCCCTCCTCGGCGACACGCGCCCGCGTCGCCGCGACCTCCTCCGCCGGGGCGTCCAGCAGGTCGCGCAGCACCTGCCAGCGCAGGGCGGGGTCGGAGTCCAGGAGCCAGGCGACGACGTCCATGGGCTGACGCTAGTCGCGCCGCCACAGGTCCGCCGGGCTGTCGCCTCCGCGGAACCCGGCCGCTCGCGCTACGGCCGCGGCCTCGGCGAACCCGGCGGCCAGGGCGTCGGGCCGGTGGGCGTCGCTGGCGAACGTGATCGCGTCGCCGCCCTCCTCGCGCCACCAGGCGAGGACGACAGGATGCAGCGGGACCCGCGTGTTGACCTCCAGCACCTTGCCGTTGCGGACGAGTGCACGCAGCGCGTCGCGGTGCTCGTCCTCGAAGTCCGTCGGGTCGTACGGCGGGAGCGTGTCGGGCCAGTGCCGGATCGGGTAGTCGATGTGGGCCAGCACGCTGAACCCGTCGAATCCGGCTGCGAGAGAAGCGACCTCGCGCAGGTAGTCGCGGACGACGGATCGCGGGTCCTCGAGCGCCATGGCGACAGCGACGTCGGACCAGCCGATTCCGGGAACATGAGTGCTGTGGACCGACGCCAGCCGGCGCTCGAAGGTCGCGGAGGCGAGCAGCGCGGACGCCTCTCCGGCGTGCTGGTGCGGCTCGCTGAGCTCCACTCCCGTGCGGATCCGCAGGCCCGGGAACCGTTCGCGGCACTCGGCGACGGACTGCAGGTAGCCGTCGACGTCCAGCGGTGGCGGTGCGATCACGTTGCCGTGCCGGTAGGCCGCCCAGTGCTCGGGCAGGCTGGCCTCGGCGGGCACCGACACCTCGGCGAAGTCGGCGTGCTCGGTGAACGACACCGCGGGCAGCCCGAGCTCGAGGGCGCGGGCGCACGTCGCGGCCATGTCGCCGAGCGCGGTGTCCCACGACCACTGCGTGTGCACGTGGTCGTCGGCCGGCAGGGCCGCAGTCATGTCGACGTCGTCCATCAGAACCGAAGGTCGTACGGCGTCAGCGGGGATCGGCGGTTGTGCACGTGGAAGGCGAGCCGGTCCTTGGCACGCTGCACGACCGACGCCGGCGGCGGCGCCTGGGGGATGGGAACGAACCCGACGCCGTCGAGCAGCGTGTACGCCGCGCGGAGGTCGGCGAGGTACGGCCGGTACATCAGGTCGACCGTCGGCCGAGGCAGTCGGTACAGCCCCACGCGCGCCCGGTCCGGACCGGTGGTGCGCAGCAGGTGGAAGTGGTAGGTGATGGCGTCGGGGGCGGCGAACCGGGTGGCGTTCCACGGGGCTTGCGTCCACTGCGGGTTCGCGAGCACGTGCACCGCGTCGCCGAACCGCTCCGGCCAGTCGTCGAGGTACTTCTGGTCCCCGAACTTGCCGTCCTCGGCCCGCGCGTAGCACCACTCGATAACGCGGTCCTGCCACCACGAGCGGATGTGCGCACTGGCGTCGCGCTCGAACGGCATGTACTGGACGCAGTAGATGCCGTATGCCAGCGACTGCTCGAACTCGGGGGCGTAGGCGTGCTCGGTGATGAGCACCGAGGCGCCGGACGCGCGCAGCTCGTCGTGGATCGGAGCGGGCGAGGCGGCCAGCCACATGTCCGCGTCGATGTAGGTCGCCCACCGCGCGGACGGATCCCGGGCGAAGACGACGTCGGGCGTGAACGCGGCGAGCGTCCAGCTGAACTCCGCCCGCGTGCGGATCTCCCTCACCTCGGCGAGTGCGGGGGTGAGGACGTCGTCGAGAGCGACGGTCCGTAGGCCGGGCAGGGCGAGGGCGTCGAGAACGCTCTTGGCCGCGTGGTCCGTGCACAGGACCCACAGGACGGACTCCGGGGCGTGCCGGCGGATCGATTGGTGCAGCGCCAGGCCGTTGGCGAGGAAGCCGGAGTCGAAGAGCGTGACGTAGTGCTCGGTCATCGCTTCGGACGGTACGCGTTGACGGCGTCGACGACCTGCGAGACCTGGTCGTCGGTGAGCTGCGGGTGGCACGGGATCGACAGGCACGTCGCGGCGTGGGCCGCGCTCACGGGAAGGCCTGCGGGGTCGGCGGCGACGCCCGCGAGCGCGGGCTGGTCCTGCATCGCCACCGGGTAGTGGACGAGCGACCCGACTCCTGCAGACGCGAGGTGGGCGGCGAGCGCGTCGCGGTCGTCGGTCGTCACGACGAACTGGTGGTACACGTGCGACGCGTGCTCGTGTGGCGGTGCGAGCAGGCGGATCGCCTCGTTGTCGATCGCCTCGCGGTAGGTGGCGGCGACCTCCTGCCGTCGCGCGGTGAACTCGACGAGCCAGTCGAGGCGGGCCAGCAGCAAGGCCGCCTGCAGCTCGTCGAGCCGGCTGTTCAGCCCCATCGCGACATGCTCGTACCGCGCACGCTGACCGTAGTTGCGCAGGCAGGCCGCCTGCTCCGCGAGCGCCGCGTCGTCGGTGACCACGGCGCCGGCGTCGCCGATCGCGCCGAGGTTCTTGGTGGGGTAGAAGCTGTACGCGGCCATCGGGCCGAACGTGCCCGCCGGCCGACCGCCGCTGACCGCGAGGTGGGACTGGGCGCAGTCCTCGACGAGAACGACGTCATGCGCGGCGCAGAAGTCCGCCCACGCGGCCACGTCCCGGGCCTGTCCGTACAGGTGCACGAGCAGGACCGCGCGCGTGCGCGGCGACAGGCAGCGCTCCACGCTCGCCTGCGCCAGCAGGCCCGTCCCCGGGTCGCTGTCGGCGAGCACGGGGGTGGCGCCGGCCCGCCCGATCGCCCGCACCGTCGCGAACGCCGTCATCGACGTGGCGATGCCC
>JAFIHP010000098.1 GCA_017849335.1 Actinomycetales bacterium
GACAGCTACCTCTGCAAGAACAACACCGACTCGGCCGGAAACTCTTACGGCTGCCACGAGAACTACCTCATCACCGGCGCGGGGAGTTCGCGCGGCTGGCGGAGCGGTTCATCCCGTTCCTGATCTCCCGTCAGCTGATTGCCGGCGCCGGGAAGGTCCTGCAGACGCCACGCGGGACGGTCTACTGCCTGAGCCAGCGCGCTGATCACATGTGGGAGGGCGTCTCCAGCGCCACGACGCGCTCGCGTCCGATCATCAACACCCGCGACGAGCCGCACGCGGACGCGGACCAGTTCCGTCGGCTGCACGTGATCGTCGGCGACAGCAACATGAGCGAGGCGACGACGCTGCTGAAGGTGGGCTCTGCCGACCTCGTGCTGCGGATGCTCGAGGCGGGCGTCGTGATGCGCGACATGTCGCTGGAGAACCCGATCCGGGCCATCCGCGAGATGAGCCACGACGTCACGGGCAAGCGCCCCGTCCGGCTGACCACTGGCCGCGAGCTGTCCGCGCTGTCCATGCAGTGGGAGTACTTCGAGAAGGCTGCGGACTTCGTCGACCGGCGGGGGCTGGCCGCCGATCCGGACGGCACGGTGGCGCGCGTTCTCGAGCTGTGGGGCCGGACGCTGAAGGCCGTCGAGGCCGAGGACACCTCGCTCATCGACCGGGAGATCGACTGGGCGATCAAGAAGCGCGTCCTGGACCGGTACGTGGCCCGCCACGACCTGTCGTGGGACTCCCCACGCGTCGCCCAGCTCGACCTCGCGTACCACGACATCAACCGCACCCGCGGCTTGTACAACCTGCTGGAGCGCCAGGGCCTGGTGGAGCGCGTCACCACCGACCTCGCGATCTTCGAGGCCAAGTCGGTCCCGCCCCAGACGACGCGCGCCAAGCTCCGCGGGGACTTCGTCCGTCGCGCGCAGGAGCGGCGCCGGGACTTCACGGTCGACTGGGTGCACCTGAAGCTGAACGACCAGGCCCAGCGGACGGTCCTGTGCAAGGACCCGTTCGCCAGCGTCGACGAGCGGGTCGAACGGCTGATCGCCAGCATGTAGCGAGAGCTTCCGGCACCCACTGGGTAGGCTCCACCCATGCGCATCAAGCCCTTCGTCGTGGCCGCCGCCGGCCTCACCGTCCTCCTCACCGCCGCATGCGGGCAGCAGACCGATGACCGGGTCGCCTCGTCCGAGCCGGCCGCGACGGCGGCCGTGTCGGCGGACGCGTCGGCCGCCCCGAGCGCGGAGGCGTCATCCGGATCGATGCAGTCTTCTCTCGCCGCCGCGACCCCCTTCGTCACGCTCGACTGCGTGAGCCTGCAGGGGATGGCCGTCGACGCGCCCCCGAGTGGTGCCACCACCATCGGCGACGTGAGCGCCATCATGCAGCCGACGGGCGCGCCGGCGATCACCATCGCCACCGACGCGAAGCCGGCGACCGAGCTGGGCATCGCCGACATCACGGTCGGCACGGGAGCTGAGGCGAAGGCCGGCGACACGATCACGGTCGACTACTGCGGTGCGGCCCTCGGCGGCAAGGCGGTCTTCGACTCCTCGTGGGCCAACGGCCAGCCGGCGACGTTCCCGCTCAGCGGTCTCATCGAGGGCTGGCAGGAGGGTCTTCCGGGCATGAAGGTCGGCGGGCAGCGGCTGCTCGTCATCCCGCCGGCGCTGGGGTACGGCGAGGCCGGATCCGGTGCGATCGGCCCGAACGAGACCCTGGTGTTCGTCGTCCAGCTGGAGTCCGTCGGCTCGGCGAGTGCCGCCGCGTCCTGATCGTCGTCCCACCCATCCGTCCCGTTCCACGAGAGGCTCATCCGTGACCAGCAAGCCCGAGATCGACTTCATCGACGGCCCCGCGCCGACCGAGCTCGTGATCACCGACCTCGTCGTGGGCGACGGTGCCGAGGCCGTGCCCGGCGGTCGCGTCGAGGTCCACTACGTCGGCGTCGAGTACGACACCGGCGAGCAGTTCGACGCGTCGTGGGATCGCGGCCAGTCGATCACCTTCCCGCTCAACGGCCTCATCGCCGGCTGGCAGGAGGGCATCCCGGGGATGCGCGTCGGCGGACGTCGGCAGCTGGTCATCCCGCCCGCGATGGCGTACGGCGAGGCGGGGTCCGGCCACCGGCTGTCGGGCAAGACGCTGGTCTTCGTGATCGACCTGCTCGACGTGAGCTGATGTCCTCGGCGGGGGTCGAGCAGGAGGAAGCGCGGCCCGCGCGTACGGACCGTACGGAGCGGCTCCTGGCGCTCGTCGTCGTGCTCATGGGCAGCGACGTCGCGGTCTCGCGGGCGACCATCCGAGCCGGCGTGCCCGGCTACGCCGACTCGCCCAGTGACCAGGCCTTCGAGCGGATGTTCGAGCGGGACAAGGACGAGCTTCGCTCGATGGGCGTGCCGATCGACACGGTCGAGGCACCCGGCGGTGAGGTGCTCGGCTACCGCATCGTCCGCGACGACTACGCCCTCGCGGACCTGGAGCTGACGACGGCGGAGCGGTCGGCGGTCGCCGTCGCCGCGCAGGTCTGGGGCCAGGCGACCGTCGCCCAGGCCGCCGGAACCGCCCTGCGCAAGCTCGACGCGGCGGACGGGGACGACTGGCGGCCCGCCGGGCTGCGTGGCACGGTCCAGCTGACCGCGTCCGAC
>JAFIHP010000099.1 GCA_017849335.1 Actinomycetales bacterium
ACCCGTACGCGCGGTACATGGTCATCAACACCCAGAAGGTGCCGAACCTCAAGCAGCGTGAGGCCATCGCCGTCGCGGTGAACCGTGCGGAGATCCTCCAGCTGCGTGGTGGCGACTTCGCCGGCACGCTCGCGGATGGCGTCATCAGCCCGACGCTGGGTGCGGCCTACCAGCCGTCCGACATGTGGACCAGCGCCTTCGGGCAGCCGATCCCGGACACCGGTGACCCGGAGTACGCCAAGCAGCTGATCACCGAGTCCGGTGAGCCGATGCCGAAGCTGATCTTCCAGTTCCCGAACAACCCGCTGGACGAGAAGATCGCCGTGTCGACCCAGGCCTCGCTGGCGAAGGCCGGCATCGAGGTCGAGCTCGCTCCGCTGGAGCCGGGCGAGTACTACTCGATCGTCATGGACCCGACCAAGGCCGAGGGCCTCATCCGGTCGGGCTGGGCGGCTGACTGGCCGAACGCCTCGACCGTCATCCCGCCGCTGTTCGGGCAGAACGAGTCGTTCAACCTCGGCTTCGCGGGCGACCAGTCCTACTGGGACTCGATCGCGACGGCCAAGGCCAACACCGACCCGGCCTCGCAGGCCACGCAGTGGGCCGACCTCAACAAGCAGGCCATGAGCCAGGCGTGGGTCGTCCCGCAGGTCTTCGGCAAGACCCAGTACATCTGGGGCTCGAAGATCGGTGGCTCGTTCATGTGGGACGCGTACGGCGCGATTCCGTACGCCAACCTCTGGGTGAAGCAGTAGCACGCTGACGGACGGGCTCGGGGAGCACGTGCTCCCCGAGCCCGTCCGAGCCCGGACAGAACGAACCTGAAGGCGGCTACGTGACGACCTACGTGATCCGGCGCATCGCGACCGGTGTCCTGATCCTCTTTCTGCTCAGCGTCTTGGTCTTCCTGCTGTTCAACGCGCTCCCGGCCGACCCGGCAGCGCTGACGTGCGGGAAGTCGTGCACGCCGGCGGTCATCGAGGCGAACCGCATCCGGCTCGGCCTCAACCTGCCGCTGTGGGAGCAGTACTGGGAGTTCGTGAAGGGCATCTTCGTCGGCCGGACCTACGGCTACGGGCAGGCAGCGTTCACGTGCCCCGCCCCCTCGCTCGGCTACTCGTTCCGTCGCGGCGAGTGCGTCACGGAGCTCCTGCTGTCCCGGCTGCCGGTCAGCGTCTACCTGTCGCTCGGCGCGTTCATCATCTGGATCACGGCCGGCATCACCTTCGGCGTCTACTCGGCCCTGCGCCGCGGGCGCTGGCAGGAGCGGGTGACCACGGGCGTCGCGCTGATCGGCTACTCGTTCCCCACGTTCTTCATCGGCCTGCTGGCCCTCTACTTCGTCGTCATCAAGTGGCAGTGGCTGCCGTACCCGGACTACGTGTCGCCGTTCGTGGACCCGGTGCAGTTCCTGCAGACGATGATCCTGCCGTGGCTGACCCTCGCGGTCGTCTATGCAGCGTTCTACATCCGCCTGACGCGCAACCAGATGCTGGAGACGCTCGGCGAGGACTACATCCGGACCGCCCGCGCCAAGGGCCTGCCGGAGCGCACGGTCATCCGCAAGCACGCGCTGCGGGCCGGCCTGACCCCGATCGTCACCGCCGCGGGCCTGGACCTGGCGATCCTGCTCGGCGGCGCGATCGTCACCGAGAGCGTCTTCACGCTCCCCGGCATCGGCCGCCTGGCCATCGACTCGGTGCTCGAGGCGGACCTGCCCGTCATCACCGCGACGGTCCTGGTCGCCGGCAGCTTCATCGTCGTGGCGAACGTCGTCGTCGACCTGCTGTACGCCGTCATCGACCCCCGAGTGAGGCTCGTATGACCCAGCCCTACGTCCGCGTCAACGACCTCAAGGTCGCGTTCTCGACCGAGGACGGCGTCGTGCGCGCCGTCGACGGCGTGACGTTCGACGTCGAGCGCGGCAAGACCCTCGCGATCGTCGGCGAGTCCGGCAGCGGCAAGTCCGTCACGTCGCAGGCGATCATGGGCCTGCTGAACCGGAAGACCACCCAGATGTCGGGCGAGGTCTGGCTGGGCGACACGGAGATGGTCTCCGCCAAGGACGACGTGCTGCGCGCGAAGCGAGGCACCGAGATCGCGATGATCTTCCAGGACCCGTTCGCCTCGCTGCACCCCTTCTACCGGATCGGGAACCAGCTCGTCGAGGCCGTGCGCGCCCACTCGGACGTGTCGAAGGCCGACGCCCGCGCCAAGGCCGAGCACATGCTGGCCGAGGTCGGGATCCCCAACCCCGACCGCCGGCTCGACGACTACCCGCACCAGCTCTCCGGCGGCATGCGTCAGCGCGTCATGATCGCGATGGCCCTGATCAACGGCCCCGCGGTGCTCATCGCGGACGAGCCGACGACCGCCCTGGACGTCACCGTCCAGGCCCAGATCATGGAGCTCCTGTCGCGTCTGCAGGAGGAGTACGACACCGCGATCATCCTCATCACCCACGACCTCGGCGTCGTGGCCGACGTGGCGGACGAGGTGGCGGTCATGTACGCCGGCCGCATCGTCGAGCGCGGCGGGCTGGACGACATCTTCTACCGCCCCCAGATGCCCTACACGGTGGGCCTGCTCTCCAGCGTGCCCCGGCTGGGAACGGTCGCCGAGCGCCTGATCCCGATCCCCGGCCAGCCCCCGTCGCTGATCCGCCTGCCGCAGGGATGCCGCTTCGAACCTCGGTGCGCGGCGAAGCACCTGGTGCCGGGCGACGCCTGCCGCACGGTCCAGCCGGACCTGCTGCCGACCGCGGACGACGCGGGTCACCTCGTCCGCTGCCACCTGGACGAGGCCGCGCGGGCGGCCTACTCGCAGCAGCGCCTGCTCGAGGCGACATCGTCCGGAGGGGCGCCACGACCACCGAGATCCTGCGGGCCGAGGGCGTCGTCAAGCACTTCCCGATCACCAAGGGCGCGATCCGCAAGAAGCAGATCGGCAGCGTCAAGGCGGTCAGCGGCGTCTCGTTGACCGTCAACGCGGGGGAGACCGTCGGGCTGGTCGGCGAGTCCGGCTGCGGCAAGTCGACCGCCGGTCGCACGATCCTCAAGCTCCTGGAGCCGACGGCCGGCACGATCACGTTCGACGGGCGTGACATCACCGGGCTGTCCAAGCGGCAGATGGTCCCGCTGCGACGGCAGATGCAGATGATCTTCCAGGACCCGTACTCGTCGCTGAACCCCCGCCACACGGTCGGCGGCATCATCAGCGCCCCCTACCTGGTGCAGGGGATCAACCCGCCCGGCGGGGTCAAGAAGGCCGTCCAGGAGACGATGGAGCGCGTCGGGCTGAACCCCGAGCACTACAACCGCTACCCGAACGAGTTCTCCGGCGGCCAGCGTCAGCGCATCGGAATCGCGCGCGCAGTCACGTTGCACCCCAAGCTCATCGTCTGCGACGAGCCGGTCTCGGCCCTCGACGTGTCGATCCAGGCGCAGGTCGTCAACCTGCTGCAGGACCTGCAGGACGAGTTCGGGATCGCGTACGTGTTCGTCGCGCACGACCTGTCCGTCGTCCGGCAGATCTCCAAGCGCGTGGCGGTCATGTACCTGGGGACCATCGTCGAGCTGGCCGACCGGGACACGCTGTACTCGTCGCCGCTGCACCCGTACACCCACGCGCTGATGTCCGCTGTCCCGGTTCCGGACCCGCGGGCGGAGGCCGCGCGCGAGCGCATCGTCCTGCAGGGCGACCTGCCCAGCCCGATCGACCTGCCCAGCGGGTGCGTCTTCCGCACGCGGTGCTTCCGCGCGCAGGACCTCTGCGCCGTCGAGGTGCCCCCGCTGGTGGAGCACGCTCCGGGCCACCAGGTCGCGTGCCACTTCCCGGTGACCGAGTCGCTGGGCACGCACCTGATCGTCGGACCGGACGCCGGCGTGACCGAGCTGCCGGCGCCGCAGTTCCGGCCGCCGAGCGAGGTCATCGCCGACA
>JAFIHP010000100.1 GCA_017849335.1 Actinomycetales bacterium
GAAAGACGACGACGCCGGAGTTCGGACTGCTGGCCTACACCGAGAGCGACATCGGCCCGTACGCCCGCACGCCGTGGGATCTCGCCCGCGGCGCCGGCGGCTCGAGCGGCGGAGCGGCCGCCGCTGTTGCCGCCGGTCTGGCCCCGGTCGCGCACGGGTCCGACGGCGGTGGCTCGATCCGGATCCCGGCCAGCTCGTGCGGCCTGGTCGGCGTGAAGCCCTCGCGCGGGCTGGTGCCGAACGGACCACTGCCGGAACATCCCAGCCGCCTGGGCGTGCACGGCGTCCTGGCTCGGACCGTCGCCGACGCCGCGGCGCTCCTCGGGGTCCTCGCCGGCCGCGACCGCCAGTACCTGGACGAGATCTTCGCCGGTCGCCACGGGGACCCCGACGCGCTGCGGCCCTCCCACCCGCTCGTGGTCGGTCGGTACCGGACGCCCGTCATCACGGAGACCGGGCTGGACGACGAGGTCCATGCGGCCTACGAGGAGGCGGGCGACCTCCTGGCGTCGCTGGGGCACCGCATCGTCGAGGTCGACGTGCCGATGCCACGACACGCCGTCCCGCACTTCGAGGACGTCTGGGCGTCCATCGCCGCGGGAATCCCGCTCTCCGCGCAGCAGGAGGCCGACGTCCGCCCCCTGACGCGTTGGTTGCGCGAGCGGGGTCGGTCGTTGTCGGCCGAGCAGGTCGCGAGGGCCCTCGACGAGATGGCGCGCTACGGGAGGCAGGCGCTGGCGGCGACCGCGCACGTCGACGTCGTCCTGACACCGACGCTCGCCCGGGTGCCGGCCCGGGTCGGCAGCATCCGCGACGACGACGACCCCGCAGCGGACTTCGAGGAGCAGAAGCGGTTCACGCCCTACACCTCTCCGTACAACATCACCGGGCAGCCGGCCGCTAGTCTGCCGCTGCACTGGACGTCTGCCGGCCTGCCCGTCGGTGTGCAGCTCGTCGGACGCCCGATGCGAGAAACCACACTGCTGGGCCTGGCCGCGCACGTCGAGCGTGAGCGACCGTGGGCCCACCGGCACCCGGAGGTCTGGTGAGCACCGCGGACTCGCACGTTCCCGATGACCTGGCGCGACTGGCGGACGCCTACGGCGTCGCCACGCAGTACTGGGACCAGGCCGGTGCCCTGGTGCACGTGAGCCCGGAGACGGTCGCCGCGGTCCTGGCAGCCCTCGGCCTGGACGTCACCACGGCCGAGTCGATCGCGGACGCGCTGGAGGAGAAGCGGCTTCGCGACTGGCGTCGCATGCTCCCGCCGGTCTACGTGATGCGGGCAGGCGCTGACCAGCGGCTGTGGGTGCACGTGCCCGACGGCCGTCCCGCGGCGGCGTGGGTGCTGACCGAGGACGGCGATCGGATCGACCTGGCTCAGATCGACCACTGGGTCGAGCCGGTGGAGGTCGACGGCGTCCTCGTCGGCGAGACGTCCTTCCGCTTGCCGGCGGACCTGCCGCTGGGCTGGCACGTCGTCCATGCGGAGTCCGACGCGCGGCGCGCGACCGCCCCGCTCGTGGTCGCGCCGCGCAGCCTCGACCCGGATGCCATCACCGGAGACCGGCAGTGGGGCCTGATGACGCAGCTGTACGCGATGCGGTCCCGGGGATCGTGGGGACTCGGCGACCTGCACGACCTGGCGACCGTCGCCCGGTGGAGCGGCAGCGAGCTCGGTGCCGGTTTCGTGCTCATCAACCCGCTGCACGCGGCGTCGCCGGTCCCCCCGATGGCGCCGTCGCCGTACCTGCCGGTGACGCGTCGCTTCGCCAATCCGATCTACCTGCGGGTGGAGGACGTCCCCGAGTACGCCAGCCTCTCGCCCGCCGTCGCGGCCCGGGTCGACGAGCTCGCGGCACAGCTTCGCCGCCTCAACGCGACCACCGACCTGCTCGACCGGGACGCGGTCTGGGCGGCCAAGCGCGTCGCACTCGAGGCGATCCACCGCGCCGGGCTCGACCGTGCGCGCGCCGACGCCTACCTGGCCTTCCGGGAGGGGGAGGGCGACGGGCTCCGCGACTTCGCCACGTGGTGCGCCATCGGCGACGTGCACGGCGCTCCCGCGGACTGGCCCGCGGACCTGGGCCGCCCGGACAGCCCCGCCGTCGAGGCGTTCCGCGCCGAGCACGCCGAGCTCGTCGACTTCCACATGTGGCTGCAGTGGCTGCTCGACGAGCAGCTGGCCCGGACCCAGGCGGTCGCGCGCGAGGCGGGGATGGCGATCGGCGTCATGCACGACCTGGCGGTCGGCGTCCATCCGGAGGGCGCGGACGCGTGGGCGTTGCAGGACGTGCTCGCGTCCGGGATCGGCGTCGGTGCGCCGCCGGACATGTACAACCAGATGGGCCAGAACTGGTCGCAGCCGCCGTGGCGGCCCGACGCCCTGGCAGAGGCGGCGTTCGCGCCCTACCGGGACATGCTCCGCACTGTCCTCGCGCACGCGGGCGGCCTGCGGATCGACCACGTGCTCGGGCTGTTCCGACTGTGGTGGGTGCCGGACGGCATGCCCGCGTACGCCGGCACGTTCGTGCGCTACGACTTCGAGGCGATGCTGGCGATCCTCATGCTCGAGGCGCACCGTGCCGGCGCTCTCGTAGTGGGCGAGGACCTCGGGACGGTCGAGCCCTGGGTGGCGCAGGCTCTCGCGGACCGCGGCATCCTCGGCACCAGCATCTTGTGGTTCGAGGCGGAGAACGGACAGCTGCGCGACCCGCTGGCCTGGCGAGGAGAGGTGCTGGCGAGCGTCACGGTGCACGACCTGCCGCCCACGGCCGGGTACCTGCGGGACGAGCACGTGCGGATCCGCGCCGAGCTGGGCCTGCTGACGACCCCGGAGGCCGTCGAGCGGGCCAACGCGGCCAACGAGCGGGCCGCCTGGGCCGATCTCCTGGTCGAGCACGGATGGCTCGCCCCGGACGTCGACCTGTCGACCGACGCGGGTCTGGAGGCGCTGGAGGTGGCCCTGCACCGGGCGGTCGGCGCCTCGCCGGCGCGGCTCGTCGGGATCGGAGTGCCCGACGTCGTGGGCGACCGGAGGGCGCAGAACCAGCCTGGAACCGACCAGGAGTACCCGAACTGGCGGGTGCCGCTGACCGACGCCGATGGCACGCCCGTCCTGGTCGAGGACCTCGTCGACGGCCCGGATCTGCTGAGCCCGCTGGTCGCGGCGGTCCGCCCGGCGCCGACGGTAGGGTGAGCGCGTGAATCCCGTCGAGGCCCTGGGCCTGTTCATCGGCATCCCGTTGGCACTGGCGGCCGTGATCGCCGTGGCGGTCGGCGCGTCGTCCTGGACGCGGTCGGGCCGGGTCACGGGCGACTACGACAGCGGCCCGTTCATGGTCCTCAGCAGCGCTCCGCTGCCCGATCCGTCGATCGTCGTCGACGAGTCATCGATCAACCCGGTCGCAGGAGGTGGCGTCAGTGCCCGTTGGTGACAGCTTCGTTCTGCCGGGTGCCGAGGCCGGCCCGCTGTCGGCTGGACAGCGGACCGAACTGACCCGCCTGGTCGAGCAGGCCCGGCAGATCTGCGGCTACGCGTTCGCGATCTGGATCGGTCCGCTGGCCGAGGGTCACGACAGCGCCGTGGCGCAGCACGCGGGCCTGCCGTACGCCTCCAGCTCGATCCTGGTCGCGGTCGACCCGGCCGCTCATCGCATCGAGATCGTCACCGGCACGACCGTCGCGCGCGTGCTCGACGATCGCACCTGCGAGTTCGCCGCCTTGGCGATGAAGTCGTGCTTCGTCGCCAACGACCTCGTCGGCGGTATCCGCGAGGGCGTGACCTTGCTCGCCGAGCACTCCCGGCACCCGCGCGTGCTGCACCTCGACAGCCCTTCCTGACCCGGTAGCCCGCCTCCCTCTTCGTTGAGCGGCGGGTCGTGGCTGGATATTTCGGACAGAACTGAACCACCACTCGCCGCTCGATGAGGGGGTGCGGGTCGTTCGGCTGCCGATTTGTATAGTGAACCTATGGAGAAAGTAGGTAAAGCGGGCAGGCGGGTGTCGCGGGCAGGGATCGCCGCGGTGGCCCTCGGCGTGTTCGCGGCGTCCACGCTCACGATCGCCGTCGCCGCCACGCGGTCGGCGGCCGCCTCCTCCGTCGCCGCCTCGCCGGCCGCGGGCGACGGCGCCGCGTCGGCAGCACCGTCGACGACGTCGGCGCCCGTCACGACAACGCCCGCGGTGGCCAGCCGAGCCCCACAGATCACCAACGTCGTCTTCGTGCTCGCCGACGACCTCGACTGGCAGGCGTTCGACCAGGTCCCTCGGCTGCGCGCGCTGAAGAAGCAGGCCGTCACCATGAACGACTTCGTCGTGACGGAGTCGTTGTGCTGCCCGTCGCGATCGTCGATCCTGACGTCTCAGTACGTGCACAGCCATGGCGTCCTCTCGAACGTCGCGCCCTCGATCGACCCGACCGTGGCCGACAGCTTGCGGGCCAACGGGCAGGCCGACGCCCTCGTCGCGTCGGGCGGCTGGCAGGCCTTCGCGCAGAACGGCCACGAGCAGAACTGCCTGCCCACGTGGCTCCACGCGGCCGGCGTGCGTACCGGGTTCCTCGGCAAGTACCTCAACGGCTACGGCAGCACCGACCCGCTCGCCGTTCCGCCCGGGTGGGACGAGTGGTTCGTTCCCGTCACCACCCAGCAGATGTACCGCGGGTACGGCTACACGGCCAACGACAACGGATCGCTTCGCTCGTACCCGGCGAAGACCCGTGACTTCCTCCCGGACGTCCTCACGCGCAAGGCGGTCCAGTTCATCCGCACCAGCACCGGTCCGTTCTACCTGCAGGTCAACCCGACGCAGCCTCATGCGCCGTACCCGATCGCCAAGCGGCACGAGAACGACCCGGTGCGCTCGACGATCCCGCGCACGGCGAACTTCAACCGCGTCGGCACGGACGCCCCGCCGTGGCGCTCGGCCAAGAAGAAGATCACCGGTGAGCGCCTGGCGAAGTACACCCGGATCTGGCGCGAGCGCGTCCGTTCGGCGCAGTCCGTGGCGGACACGGTCGAGGCCATCCGGGCCGAGCTGCGTCGTTCAGGGAAGGAGTCGTCGACTCTCCTCGTCGTGGGCTCGGACAACGGCTTCCACATCGGAAACCATCGGCTGAGCCCGGGCAAGCGCACGCCCTACCGCGAGGACACCGTCGTGCCGTACCTGTTCAGCGGCCCGGGCCTGCACGCGGGGACGACGAACGACGCGGTCGCCTCGACGATCGACCTCGGTCCGACGTTCGCCGAGCTGCTCGGCGCGGCCACGCCGTCGACCGTCGAAGGGCGTTCGCTCGTCGGGCTGCTGACGACCGGCGACCAGACCGGCTGGCGCAGTGGCATCCTCACCGAGAGCCTCGGCGACACCGTGCTCGGCGACCCGGACTACACGGCGTTCCGGCCGCCGAAGTTCCACGCCCTGCGCACGAAGCAGTGGCTGTACGTCGAGTACGAGACGGGAGCACGCGAGCTGTTCGACCTCGCACGCGACCGGGCCGAGACCCACAACGTGGTCGACTCGACGCCCGCGGGGACCGTCGACGCCCTGGCGGCCCAGCTGCACGGTCTTTCCGCATGCTCCGGCGCCCAATGCCGGGTCGCCGACGGCGGCGCCGCCTGACGGGCTAGACCTCCGCGTCCTTCGCCCGCGCGCGAGCAGCCCGCAGGACGCCGTCGCGGCCCTCCTCGACCAGTCGTCGCGCCGGACCGGGCAGGTCGTTCGCGGGGCCGGCCAGGAAGGCGTCGCTCGCCGCGATCGTCTCGTCGTCGACGAGGAGGAACGGGTACAGGAACGTCGTGATGTCCTGCGCCATCTCCATCGTGCGGTCGGCCCAGATCCTCGGCAGCTCGGCGAAGTAGCGGTCGCGGTAGGGCACGAGCAGGTCGGTCTGGCCCGGCTGGACGAACCCGCCCATCGTCGCGCTGAGGATGGCGTTCGGCAGGTCGGTGCGGTCGACGATCTCGGCCCAGGCCAGTTCCTTGGCAACCGCGGTCGGCCGGGCGGCCCGGGCGCTCGCCGCGTGCCGGCGACCCGTCGCGGTGTCGTCCCGGTCCACCTCCGCCTCGATCGCGTCCTCGTCGCGAGCCCCGGCGGCGACCAGTACGTGCAGGAGCGACCACCGCAGGTCGGCGTCGACCGTCAGGCCCTCCCACACGAGCGTCCCGTCGAGCAGCCCGCCGACCGTCGCGAGGTCGGCCGGCGACGTCGCGGAGCCGATGAACGCGCGCGTGAACGCGAGCTGGCGGTCGCTGTTCGGCTCGGCGGCCAGCGCGAGCGTGTGCATCGCCTCGGCGTAGCGGGCCAGGTACGCGTCCCGGTTCTGGGGCGCCGCGTACTGGTCGATCGCGGTCCGTGCCTGGCGGAGGATGCCCTGCACGACACCGATGTCCGTCTCCGTGCCGACACCCTCCAGCACCAGCGAGAGGAACTCGCCGGTGGAGACCTCGGCGTCGCGGGTCATGTCCCACGCAGCGCTCCAGATGATGGCCCGCGCGAGCGAGTCGGTGAGCGTCCCGAGGTGTGCGACGGCAGTGGCCCAGGACCGCTCGTCGAGCCGGACCTTCGCGAAGGTGTAGTCCCCGTCGTTGAGCAGCAGCAGGTCGGGCTGGATGCTCCCGGCGAGCTCCGGGACCACGGTCCGCTCGCCGACCACGTCGACCTCCAGCCGCGTCCGCAGGACGAGGCCACCGGCCGTGAGGTCGTACAGCCCGACGCCGATGCGGTGCGAGCGCAGGATCGGCGCGATCCCGGCCGGGACGGCCGGCGGTTCCTGGACGATCGCGACCTCGGTCATCGTGCGGTAGGCGCCGAGGGAGATCTCCGGCCGCAACAGGTTGACGCCGCTGGTCTGCAGCCACTCGTGCGTCCACGGGCCGAGGTCGCGGCCGCTCGTGGCCTCCAGCTC
>JAFIHP010000101.1 GCA_017849335.1 Actinomycetales bacterium
ATGCACGTTCACCTCCTGATTGGGACTTCATGAGTGTGCCGAGTGGGTTGGGATCTAGCGCTTCAAAGGAAAGCCTTCCCGTTTCGGGGGAGTGACCGAGCCCTCCTTGCAGCTCAAACTCAAGCGCGTCCGCGGCCACGTCGTCGTCGACGAAGGCGAACTCACCGAGAACATCCTCGAGTCGGCCAGCGACCGGTTTCACCTGTTCCTCACCTGCACGATGTTTGCACGCTTGAGCCTTCGAGAACGTGCGATTGCGCTTTGACCTGCGAGACGGCGGGTGAGGTGTCCGACACCTCGGGCTTGGGCGAGGCCAAGGGCCCGGGTTGTCCCGCTCCACTTCCCCACTCCTGTGTGAAATCTCGAGACATTCGGTGTGACGCTGACCGGGACACAGTGGTTAGGGCCGTCCATTCACGAGGGCATTGCCAATTCCACTAACCCCCCACGTACGGGCGGTTGGTCGACGAACCGCCTAGCCGTTTCGATGAGCGGCCCCGTACGATCCGGGGCCGCTCATCGCGTTCCTGGCAGGTTGCCATCGGCGGCGGCACGGAGAACGATCGCGATGTGGATCTGAGACTGCCCGGCATCATCCTCACGGTGACCGGGATCATCGCGGTGATCGTCTCGCTCACCAAGGGACCCAACCTCGGCATCTCCCGCCGCACGGGAGTCACGGTCGGGGCGGTCCTGCTCGTTCTCGGGGCCGTGCTGCTCGTCTACGTCGCTGTCTCCTCCTAACGCCACTTGAAGGATGGCGGCCGACTACCGGTCGGTCTCGGCGAGGCGGACCATCGCGGCCCGCCAGTGCGCCTCGGTCGTCGCGTCGAGGTCGGCGAACACGTCGTCCAGCAGCCGCAACTGCGCCCCTGTCAGCCGGGCCTCGAGCTGCGTGCCCTTCCGCGTCGTCGTCACCCGGCGGATCCGCTTGTCCGTGGCGTCGGGGGAGATGGTGATCAGCCCGAGTGACTCCAGGTCCCGAAGCGGCCGGTTCATCGCCTGCTTGGACACCTTCAGCAGTGCGAGGAGGTCGCCGATGGAGATGCCGGGCTCGCGCCGGACGAAGTAGAGGATCCGGTGATGGGCGCGTCCGAGACCCTGCTCGGCCAGTATCCGGTCCGGCAGTGCGGTGAACGCCCGGTACCCGAAGTAGAGGGCCTCGACGTCGAGCCGCAGCTCGCGCTCCCGATTTGCGTCAATCATATTGACCTATCTCTCGACCGCGGGGATACTTCGGGTCAACCTGATTGACCTACCTTACGGGCGGTGTGATGTTCTCCCAGCGCGTCGAGGGCCTCCGGCCGTCGCCGATCCGCTCGATCCTGGCGGTGATCGACCGCCCGGGCATGGTCTCGTTCGCGGGTGGGCTCCCCGCGACCGACGTCCTGCCCGCGTGGTCGGGCACGGTCCCGCCGGAGCTGCTGCAGTACGGGCCGAGTGAGGGGGACGGCGACCTCCGGTCCGTCGTCTCCGAGAACCTCCGGGCCCTCGGCATCGATGCCCCGGTTGACCGCGTGATGATCCTCAGCGGCAGCCAGCAGGGCATCGACCTGACGGCGAAGCTGTTCGTCGACCCCGGCACGCCGGTTGCGGTCGACGACCCGACGTATCTCGCGGCGTTGCAGGTGCTCCGGTTCTACGGCGCGCGATTCACGCACCTCGGCACTGGCCCGACCGACGGATCCGGCGACGACGCGCGACTGGCATACGTCGTCCCGACGTTCGCCAACCCGACCGGCGCGTGCATGACGACCGCTGAGCGCGACAACCTCGCTCAGACGTGCGTTCGCACGGGAGCCGTGCTCTTCGAGGACGACCCTTACCGAGACCTGGTCTACGAACCCTGCGACCGCACGCCCGTCGTGTCGCGCATGCGCGGGGGATCGTGGGTCTACCAAGGGTCGTTCTCCAAGACCTTCGCGCCGGGTCTGCGCCTGGGCTTCCTCGCCGCGTCTGACGACCTCTTCCGCCACCTGGTGGTCGCCAAGCAGGCGACCGACCTGCACAGCTCCCGGCTCTCGCAGCGCATCGTGCACGACGCGATCACGGCGCCGGGGTGGACGGACCGCCTCGCGCACCTGGTCGGCTTCTACCGGGCTCGACGCGACGTCTTCGAGGCGGCGCTGCGCCGGCACTTCGGAGACCTCGCGTCCTGGGAGACGCCGCGCGGAGGCCTGTTCTTCTGGCTGCGGCTGCGCCAGCCCGTGGACACGCGCACGCTTCTCGGTGAGGCGATCGAGCGCGGCGTCGCCTTCATGCCCGGGGAGGAGTTCTCTCCCGGCACGCCCGCGCTCGGCACGATGCGCCTGAACTTCAGCCATGCCGGAGCCGACGACGTCGAGCGCGGACTGGCCACGCTCGCGACGCTGGTCGCCGGCGCGTCGACCTCGCCATCCTCGCTCTACGCGTCGCTAGGGTGAGGCGGCCGTCCTGAGCCGAAGGAGATCCCTGATGCGTCGTGTCGTCGCCGCGCTCGCCGGGGCGCTGTTCCTGGGCGCGGTCGCCGTCGGGAGTGCGCCCGCCGCGTCCGCCGCCGACCCGATCGTCGTCACCTGCACGGGTCCGGTCTCGTTCTCCGGTCCGATCGGCCAGGCGTACGACTTCGTGTTCGGTCCCGACTGCGACACCGGCGGCAGCACCGACGACGGCGTGGCCAACTCCCGCGCGCAGGACCTCAGCCTGGACGCGGCCGGCTTCCTGTCCGCTCCGCCGTCGCCGGACGGCTCCGGCGATGCGTGGTACGTGTACGCGTACTACGGCCCGTTCACCAGCACCCTGCTGGGTACGAGTCTCGACGGCGAGGCGACCGTCTCCCCCGGGGACCCGGTGGCGTGGACCATGGGTCCCGGATATCCCGCCGCGACCTACCCGATCGTCTGGACCGGGCCAGGAGGCGGAGACGGGGCGACCGTCGACCGCACCTCGAACCTGGTACTCGACGCGGCGGGAGGCTCCTGCCCGACCTCAGCCATCGCGGGCGTCGACGGCACGTGGGCCGCGACGCCCGCCGACTGCACGAAGGCCGGCTCCGCCCTGCTGGGGTGGGCCACCAGCGCGGCCTTCCCCGTCGACCGCGCGCGAAGCCAGGTCGAGCGGGGGTGGGGCGTGATCGACGAGACGGTCGACGGCACCCGGATGATATTCATCCCGGCGGGCCTGCCCACGCTCCTGTCGGGCGACAACACCCTGCACGCGATCTGGGGCCCGGCCGCCCGCTGAGCCTCAGCGGGCGGGGAACGACCGCAGGGCGTCCTTGAGCCGTCGCCGCGCCATCGGCGTCGGCACCGAACCGGGCTCGAACGCGACGTCGACGGCGATGCCCAGCACCAGCGCGACCAGCGTCCGTGCGTCGCGCCGGGTCTCCGCAGTCCCGCGCGGAAGCCCCCGGTCGCGCACCAGCAGCGCGTCGACCCGACGCCGCGCCCCGTCGATACGTCGCCTCTCGATCGCCGCGAGCTCCGGGTCGGCCACGGACATGCCGAGGTAGGCGATGATCACGCGCCAGTCGCGCAGGCGCCCGGCGTCGAGCGGCAGGAGCGTCTCCAGGCACTCCTCCAACCGTGCGCTGCGCCCGACGGCGGCCTCGAACCGTGCCGCCTGCCGGTCCGCAGCGCTCTCGAAGGTCGCGAGCAGCAGGTCGTGCATGCCGGTGAAGTAGGTGCTCACGATCGAACGACTCGCGCCGGACGCCTCCGCGA
>JAFIHP010000102.1 GCA_017849335.1 Actinomycetales bacterium
CTTCGGCGGCCGGGGCGAGCCCCGCGCCGCGCAGGGCCGTGAGCAGCTCCGACGTCGGGGACTGGCTGATCAGGACGGTGTCGGCGATCCGGCGCAGGCTCAGGTTCCGCAGTCGCCGGTCGGCGACCAGGGCGCTGAGCACCTCGGGGTCGTCACTGCGCACGTAGGAGAGCGCCGGCCCGACACGGACGGCACCGTGCCGGCGCGCCACGTCGTCGATGAGGTAGGTCAGGGGCTGCGGGACCGGCGTCTGCGACAGCCGTTCGAGCAGCTCGTGGATCGCCGCCGCGTCCCAGCCGACGTCGAGCGCCCGGCGGATGCTGTCCTCGGTGACCCGGTAGACCGTCGCGTGACCCCGCGACTCGACGTCAGCGACCATGCGCAGCCGGCGCGACGCCTCCGGGGCGAGAGGCCCGGGCGCCACGATCGTCAGGGCCGCCTGGACGAGCACGTGGTCGATGTCGTCGGGCAGCGCCGCTGCGAGGGCAGCGAGCGCCGCCCGTCGGGCCGTAGCCGGGTCGTCTCCGCCGATGAGCGCGCGGACGGCCGTGGCGAGCGCGCCGGCCCCGGTCACGCCCAGGTCCTCGGCCTCCCGGATCGTCGCGGCGACGGTCAGCGCGCGCAGCTCGCCGGAGCGGCGCGGTTCGCGGTCGTCGAGGACCGCCTCGATCGCCGCGGGCTCGGAAGCCGTGCCCGGCGGGCTCGCCGCGAGCAGCTCCACGACGTCCCGGCGCAGCACCGGGATGGCCCGCCGGTCGCGCTCGGCCGACAGCACCTGCGTGCGCTCGTCGGCGAGCGAGGCGAGTCGGGGGAGCGCCAGCCAGGCGTCGACGAGGTCCAGCCACTGCTCGCCCGCGGGCTTGGCCAGCCAGCTGTCGTACTGGTCGGTCGGCACCCAGTGCGGCGGGGCCTCCTCGTCGTCCGCGACGAGCAGGGCTGCGCGTGCCAGCTCGATCGTCAGCGACGTGCGGGGCCAGTCGGTGTGCAGCCGGGTGCGCGCGTGGGCGAAGTCGCGCAGCGCGAGCGCGCCGCTGCGCAGGACGCCGGGCGGGTGCGCCGCCCAGTCGTCGAGCAGGTCGCGGACGAGGCCGACGGCCTCGCGGGCGTGCACCGCGGCGAGTGCGTCGACCTGGTCGGCGCGTGCCACCGTCGTGGCCGTGGTCAGCTCCGGGCGCGGCCACGTGGGGACGGGCGCATCGGCGACCTGGTCGCGGACGGGCAGCACGACGTGCAGCTGGCGTGCCGTTCCCCAGACCAGGCCGAGGCCGACGAGCTCGTCGAGCGCCCGGGTGCACGCGGGCACGGCGTCCGGGCCGAGCGGCGCGGCCGCCCGGGTCGCGGCCGCCTTGCGGGAGATCGGGTCCTCCTCGGCAGCGACCCGCAGGACGTGCAGCGCCAGCGCGTCGAGGCCGTCCAGGCAGCGGGCGACCGACGGGCCGGACGTCGCCCGGGCCGCGAGGGCGGTCATGTCAGACGGCACCGGGTGCATGAGGTCCGGGCGACGGCGCAGCAGCGCGGCCAGCCGGTCGTCGTCGAAGGCCCGCAGCGCGTCGGCGAGGCTGCGCGGCGCGGGCGTGGCCACCGCTACCGGCCGGCGCCGCGTCGGCGGCGTGCGCCCATGGCGAGCCCGACGAACGAGACGAGCAGGCCGACGCCGGTGAGCATCGCGGCGAACCACATGACGCCCGGCAGGTGCAGTGACGCGAAGACCAGCGGGGTGATCGCGACGAGGAGGCACGCCAGCCCGATCACGGTGACGACGACGCCCGTGCGCATCACGGCGTCGGCGGTCGAGCGCGAGCGGTCAGCGGAGGTCACGCGCCCAGCCTGGCAGGGGCGTTCTGCCCGTCTGAGCGCGGGGCGGTCCGGGCCGGCGGCCCGGGACGGTAGCCTTGACGGGCGTGGGATGGTCCGCGCCGCGCGCGGACCGACGCGCACGTCGAACGTTAGCGAGGACGCTGTGCCGACCGGGACCGTCAAGTGGTACGACGCCGAGAAGGGCTTCGGCTTCATCACGTCCGACGACAACGAGGACGTCTTCGTTCACGTCTCCACGCTGCCCAACGGGGTCACGGCGCTCAAGCCGGGCTCGCGGGTCGAGTTCGGCGTCGTCGACGGTCGCAAGGGGAAGCAGGCGTTGTCGCTGACGCTCCTCGCCGCGGCGCCGTCGGTCGTGAAGAGCACGCGCAAGCCGGCGGACGACATGGCCGTCATCATCGAGGACTTGATCAAGCTTCTCGACGGCGTCTCGAACCAGCTGCGCCGCGGGAAGTACCCGCCGGACGCCGGGGCCAAGAAGGTCGCGGCGCTCCTGCGCGCGGTCGCCGACGACCTGGACGTCTAGGCCGCGACGGTCGGCGCGCTCACGGGCGTCCGACCCTCCTTCGTTGAACGGCGAGTTGTGGCGCTCGAATGTCCCCATTTGCCCTGATTTTCAGCGCCACTAGTCGCCGCTCAACGAAGGCTGGCCTGGAGATCACCGTCTGAGCGTTACCAGCGGTTGTGCACGTCCTCGGCCCAGCCGAGGATCCCGCCGAACGCGACGTGCTGGCCGTCAGCGGTCGTGAACGTGCCGCGGCAGTGCCCGAAGCACTGGTCCGTCGACCCCGACAGCACGCCGAGGTTCGTGCGCGTCACCTTGTCGTGGAACGGCTCGAAGACGAGGTCGAGCGGGCCGCCGTGGATGCGCCACGGTGCGAGGAAGTCCGCCGGGTCGTACTCCCAGACCAGCTCGTCGCTGATCTTGTGCAACCGGCCGTCGATCAGCACGCCGTTCTCGGTCGATCCGGTGCCGTCGGTCCACTGCCCGCCGACCTGGACGCCGATCGTGCGCCCGTCCGACCGGCCCGAGCCCGCGCCCCAGTTCCAGCGCACGTCGTGGGGCCACCGCCCGCGGCCGTGGTCGAGGACGGCCCAGCTCTCGTCGGCCGGGACCGCGTGGTCGACGCCGCCGATCGTGAGCGTGCCCGCCGCGGGCAGGGCGACGTCCTTCACTGTGTACTGGAACCGCCGCGCGCTCCACGGCACGACGACGGCGAGGCACTCGTGGCCCGGTGGCCGCGTCACGTGGACGTCGAATGACAGCGGCGTCGGCGGGCCGTCGTCGCTGGTCGCGTCGATGCGGGCGCGCAGCCGCGTGCCGCCGACGACGTCGTCGATCGCGATGGCGAGTCCCCTCGCGCGAGCGCGCGCCGGCCCGTAGCCCAGCGCCGCCGGCAGGCGGACGTCGCGCGCGGGAATCACCGTGGCGCTGCGTCCCCAGTGGCGACCGGTGCCGCGGTCGAGCACCCAGACCTCATGCACCGCCGCGTAGTCCAGCGACGACACCGTGAGCGCCAGGATGTGCGTGGGCGTCGTGACGTTCCAGTACTCCCAGCGCTTGTTGCGTCCGAACGACCGCCGGCCGTCGATACCGGAGGTGTCGACGAGCGGACGACGTGCCCAGCCGACAGCGTCGGGGTTCAGCCGGCCGTCCCGGCCGACGAGGCGGACGCGTGCGGTCAGCTCACGCTCGGTCACGTGCGCGGCCGGGAGCGCGTCAGCTCGCGGGGACGAGGTTGTACGTCCAGATGCCGCGCTCGCCGGAGTCGCCCGCGATCACGGCGAGGGTGGTGGGGGAGCCGACCTGCGCGGCGACCGGCGTGAACCGGAAGTAGGTGTCCGTGACGGGCTTCTCGGTCAGGCGCGTCAGCTGGCCGGAGACGACGAGCGCCGGGTACCAGCCGATCTCGGCGACCTTCGGGTCGACGGAGATGCCGATGGTCTGGCCCGGGACCGTCGAGATGGTGGCCGAGTCCGGCGGGGCGACGAGGTCCGCGCTGCACGAGTCGGCGGTCAGGGTCGTGCCCTCGGGCGCCCAGCATGCGGCCTGCCGGTAGACGCTGGACGTGCCCGAGAACACCGAGGCCCCGGGGGTGGGCTTGTCGCAGGCGGTCAGGCCCAGCGCCACGACGGCGAGAGCGGGAACGGCGACGAGCATCCGGGCGCGGGTCATGGCCCTGACCTTACCGTCGGCCCCGGCGCCATCCTCCGGCGAGCGGTGGGCGAGAATCGGCGGGTGAACGCGACCCAGATCCGCCCCGACGCCGTGCTCGCTGCCGCGGCCGATGTCGCCCGGCAGGCCGCGGTCGACGCCGCCGGAGCGGCGATGGTCGGCGACGCGCTCGGGTTCGCCATGGAGGACGACCGGGTCGGAACGCACTCGTTCGCGTGCCTGAGCCCGGCGTACGTCGGCTGGCAGTGGGCCGTGACGATCACGCGGGCTCCGCGGTCCAAGACGGTCACGGTCGACGACGTGGTCCTGCTCCCGGGTGCCGGTGCGCTCGTCGCCCCGCCGTGGGTCCCGTGGGCCGAGCGGGTGCTGCCCGGCGACCTGAGCCCCGGCGACGTGCTCGAGACCGCACCGGACGACGTCCGCCTGGTTGCGGGCCTGACCGGCGAGGACGACCTGGAGTCGGTCGCGTCGGCGTCGCCGCTGCAGCCCGGCGCGTGGGAGGTAGGCCTCGGTCGTGTGCGCGTGCTCTCGGCGCGGGGCCGCGACGAGGCCGCCGACCGCTGGACGGGCGGGGAGTTCGGGCCGGCGACGCCGATGGCGCGCCAGGCGCCGCGCGAGTGCAGCACGTGCGGGTTCATGCTCCCGGTCGGCGGGCCGATGGGCCAGCAGTTCGCGATCTGCGCGAACGTGCTCAGCCCGGCCGACGGCCGGGTCGTCGCGCTGACGTTCGGGTGCGGCGCGCACTCGGAGATCGAGGCCGACGCGCCGTCGCGTCCGACCTCGGCGGCCTACGACGAAACCGGCTTCGACCTCCTCGAGCTCGACGCCGAGGCTGCGGACGGCAGCGACGACACCGGCGACCTCGGCGAGAACGGCGACCTCAGCGAGAACGGCGACCTCGGCCACTCCTGACCCGCCCCGGCCCCTCCCCCGACGCGCCTGGAATGGTCGCTATTCCGGTGTTTTTGTCGGTTTTGACGACCATTCCAGGCGCCTCGGCGGTGGGGCTTGGCGACGTCTGCAGGCGTCTCGGCGGTGGGGCTCAGCCACGTCGCGAGGCGTCTCGGCGGCGCGTGCGCCAGGTGAGGAACGCCAGCCCGCCCAGGCCGCTGACCAGCCCGACCGCCGCGACGCCCAACCACCACGAGCGTCCCTGCGCCTCCAGTGTCCCCCGCTGCAGCAGGAGCGTGACGAGGACGACCGCCCACACCATGGTGCCGAGCCCGACCGGAAGCAGCGCGTCGGCGTCGGACGCCTGCGCGCGCGACATGCGTGACATGGACATAGCACCGCAACGCTAGCCTGCGCGCCGTCGGCCCGGCAGGAGGCAGCCATGACAGCGACGACATCGTCGGAGATCCCACTCGTCGACGTCCGGCCCTGGTTCGAGGGCTCCGACGCGGAGCGGGCCGCCCTCGCCGCGCAGGTCGACGCGGACCTGCAGCGCGTGGGGTTCCTCGTCGTCACCGGCCACGGCGTACCGACCGACCTGCCCGACCGCGTCCGCGCCGCCGGCCACCGCTTCTTCGGACTGCCGGACGAGGCGAAGGACCGCTACCGGGCACACGTCGGCGGCCGCGGCTGGCTGGCGGTCGGGGCCGAGGCCAACGCCTACGCCGAGGGCGGGGAGTCGCCGCCGGACCTCAAGGAGTCGTTCGTCGTCGGCTCGGAGGGGCCGGTGCCGGACGGCCCGGACGCGGCGCTCTTCGCGCCGAACGTCTGGCCGGACGAGGACCCCGAGCTGCGCGTGCTGGTCGAGGACTACTGCACCCGCATGCGTGCCCTCGCCGATGAGCTGCTGGCGCTGTGCGCGGTCGCGCTCGGCGAGGACGAGGCATTCTTCGCCCGGCACACGACCGGGCCGAGCTGGGCCTTCCAGCTCAACTGGTACCCGTCGCGCGAGACGACCGGGGAGCCGCTGCCCGGCCAGTTCCGCATCGGACCGCACACCGACTTCGGCACGCTGACGCTGCTGGACCGCCAGCCCGGATCCGGCGGACTGCAGGTCGACATCGCCGACGTCGGCTGGGTCGACGCGCCGCACGTGCCCGGCGCGCTCGTCGTGAACACCGGCGACCTGCTGGCGCGCTGGAGCGGCGACCGCTGGCGGTCGAACCGTCACCGCGTGCTGCCGCCGCCCGCCGACGCACCGGGCGAGGAGCTCATGTCGTTGATCTACTTCTACGAGGCCGACCCCGGCGCGATCGTCGAGCCGCTCGCGCCGCCGCGAGGGCGGACCGCCGGCCTCCCGTCGGTCCGCGCCGGCCAGTTCCTGCGGGACAGGTACGACGCGATCACCGTCGCCTGAGCACCGTGGGGCGTGGGCGCACGTGTGACCGATTCGGTAACACAAGACTTACCGGACGTTTCCGCTGATCGACGTGCCGGTGGCGCGCACCGCCGTAGGGTCCGACGCGCCAGCGGGGTCGACGGAGGGCGGATCGATGACAGCAGGGTCGGGCAGCGTCATCGCGGTCTGGTACTTCGGGCTGACGGTGGGGCAGGCCGTCGCGGCGTGCGTCCTCGGGACCGGGCTCGGCGCCCTGTCGCACGCCGTGCTCAGCGCGCGCGGCCCGTCGGCGGGCGTGCCCCAGATGATCATCTCCCGGATCCCGTTCGGGTTCCGGGGCAACATCCTCCCGGCCGGCCTGAACGCCGTGGTCGCCGGCGTGGGCTGGTTCGCGATCAACAGCGTCTCCGGCGCCTTCGCGCTGGCGACGCTCACCGGCTGGGACTCCAAGCTCACGCTCGTCATCGTCGTCGTCGTCCAGATCCTGGTGGCGTTCTTCGGCCACAACCTGCTGCAGCGCTGGGAGCGCCTGGCGTTCCCGGTGCTGGCCGTGATCTTCGTGCTGGCGTTCGCGACGTCGATCGGCCACGCCGACCCGTCGGCCGCGACCGGCGGTGGCGGCATCGGCGGCTTCCTCATCGTCGTCGGAGCGACGTTCGGCTACGCGGCCGGCTGGAACCCGTTCGCCGCGGACTACACGCGCTACCTCCCGCCGACCGTCAGCAAGGCGGCGACCGGCCTGTGGGCCGCCCTCGGCGTCTTCGTCGCGTGCTCGGTGCTGGAGCTCCTCGGCGCGTTCGCCGCGACCTACATGAGCATCGACGGGGGCTCTCCGACCGACGAGTTCACGAAGGTGATGCCCACCGGGATCGCCGACCTGGTCCTCATCGGCATCGTCGTCGGGAGCATCAGCGCCAACGCGATCAACCTCTACTCCGGGGCGATGTCGTTCCTCGCGCTCGGCATCAAGATCAACCTGGGCATGCGCCGGGCGATCGCCGCGGTCGTGTTCGGGGTGCTCGGCACCGTCATGGCCTTCTACGGGCTCGACCACTTCTCGGACTTCGAGAACTTCCTGCTCGTCGTCGCCTACTGGGTCGGTCCGTGGCTGGGCGTCTTCCTCACGGACCAGGTGCTGCGGCGCGGTCACGACGTCGACGGGATGATGTTCGACGAGCGGCACAACCCGTGGGCGGGCGTCGTCGCCATGGCGGTCGGCATCGTGGTGTCGGTGTGGCTGTTCTCCAACCAGGTGTTCTACGTCGGCGTCGTGCCGTCGGCCAACCCGTCCTTCGGCGACATCGCGTTCGAGGTCGGGTTCGTCATCTCCGCGGTCCTGTACTGGGTCTTCTACCGACTGTCGCGCCCGCAGGCCGACGAGCACCTCGTGGTCCCCGTCTCGTGACGACGATCGAGGCCGACCGGCGCTTCTCCGCGGCGTCACTCGACCAGGCGCGGGCCGGGATGGACGAAGGCGGCATCCCGATCGGCGCGAGCCTGGTGGTCGACGGGGAGATCCTCGCCGTGGGCCACAACCGACGGGTGCAGGACGGCAGCTCGATCCACCACGGCGAGACCAACTGCATCGAGAACGCGGGCCGGCAGCCGGCCTCGGTGTACGCGCGGTCGACGATCTACACGACGCTGTCACCGTGCTTCATGTGCGCCGGCACGATCCTGCTGTACAAGAGCCCGCGGGTCGTCGTCGGCGAGAACACCCACTTCGAGGCCAGCGAGGAGCTCCTCCGCGGCCACGGGGTCGAGGTCGTCGTGCTCGACGACGACGAGACGAAGTCGATGTTCCGCGCGTGGATGGACGCGAACCCGGCGCTGTGGAACGAGGACATC
>JAFIHP010000103.1 GCA_017849335.1 Actinomycetales bacterium
CCGTTCGCCGGGTCGATGACTCGGCCACCGACGATGACGGTGTCGTAGCCGGTCTCCTGCTGCGTCATGCCTGCTCCTTCTCGGGGCCCGTGGTAGCGATGGTGGTCACGCACTGGCCCCGACCGCCGCGCCGACTCCGGCGCGGACTGCGGTGACCAGCGGTTGCATGGTGGCGACCTGGATCGTGATCTCGTCTCCCGGCGCGAGGAACACGCCCCGGTCCTGACCGGTCCCCGGCGGCGTGCCCGTGAGCACGACGTCGCCGGGCTCCAGCCGCGCATACCGCGAGATGAGCGCGAGCAGCTCGGAGACCGGGACGATGAGGTCGCTGGTGCGGCCGTCCTGGACGAGGTCGCCGTTGAGCCAGGTGCGGACGCGGACGTCGTCATGGGCGGGGATGTCCGCCAGCGGAAGGATCGACGGGCCGAGCGCGCCGACACCGGGCATCGACTTCGCCAGCAGGGGGCTGCCGTGCGCGGTCATCAGGTCGCGGGCGGTGACGTCGTTCCCGGCGATCACGCCGGCCACACGCGACCACACCTCGCTCGGCGCGACGTTGTCCATCGGCCGACCGACGACGATGCCGATCTCGCCCTCGTAGTCGACCTGCTGCGACAGGTCCCCCGGGATGCGCAACGGCTCCGTGGGACCGGCGAGCGCACTGGCCGGCTTGATGTACAAGGTGGGGAAGTCCGGGACCGGTCGGCCGGTGAGGGCGGCCTTCGCGTGGTAGTTCAGCCCGATCCCCCACACCGTCGTGCCGCGCAGCGGCACCGGGGGGACGACGACCTCCGACAGGCGGCCCAGCGCCAGCCGGGTCTTGACGCCGGCAGTCTCGACGAGGTCGAGGCCGCGGCCATCAGCGAGGAGCGCGCCGACATCGGCGTAGGGCAGGTCGGTGACCACCAGCTCGTCCCCGTCGACCCGGGCGAGGCCGTGACACGTCGCGACGATCTCCACCCGCGTCATCTTTCATTGCGGAATGACGTAGTGTCAAGTGAGATATTCCACTCCGCGCACCCCAGGTCTCAGGCCGGCGGAGCGGCCGCGATCTCCTCGTACACGCGCGTGAAGGCCACCAGTTCGTCGAGGTCCACGACATCCACGCCGTCGGCCGACCGGGTACGGCTCGGCCCCAGGCGGGCGGTCGGCACGCCGTGGGCGCGAAGGACGACACCGTCCGTCGAGCCGGTCCATCCGGACGTCGGCACCGGCGCGTCCAGGACGGCGTGCTCGCGCGACTCCCGCGTCCACGCGTCGATCGCGGAGCGCACGACGGCCGCGTCGGCCGGTGTCGATCCACCGTCGTGGACGAGGCTGACACGCACGTCGAGCTCCATGCCCGGCAGGCCGGCGAGCGCCTCGCGCAGCGCGGCGTCGAACACGCTCGTCACCCGGTCCACGTCGATGGTCCCCGGTGCGACGAGGTAGCCGACGACCTCGGCGATGCCGGGGACGAGGTCGGCCTTCGCCGCCTGCCCGCTGCGCACGGCCCCGATCCCGAAGCACGCCCCTGCCTGGCCGCCGGGTGCCCGGTCGGCGAGGATCCGCGCGACGCTGTCGCCGACGTCGACGACGGCGGTGACGATCGACCCGAGTTGTGCGAGCACCCCGCCGGGGGGCCGCACGGCCTGGCGCGCCATCACCGCCCCCCAGCCCGAACGCACCGTGACGCGCACGTACGCCGCCCCGGGCTCGTCGTGGAGCACGCCGGCCGGTCCGCCCTTCGCGACGACCGCAGCCGCAGGCACGGGTGCGTCCGCGAGGTAGCGCTCCAGCCCGGTGCGAGCCGGAGCACGGACGGGCTCGGCCATCTCCCCGATCGGTGCGCGGTGCGTCCCGCGCGCGGCCAGCAGGAGCCCGAGGGGCCCGGCCCCGACCTGCCCGGCACGCCGCTCGGACGCGAGCCCGAACGCCACGAGCGCGGCGGCCGCCGGCGCCTTGGCGACGCCGAGCCCGAACCCGCTGATCGTGCGCGACGTCAGGTCGATCCGTGCCCCCGCCACCGGCGGCGGCGCCCCCGTGATCGGGACGTCGAAGGAGGCGTCACCGGTGAGAGAGGTGTCCAGGTGGGAGTAGAGCAGGAGCCCACCGCCTTCGCCGACGTCGGCGACGACCTGTGCGCAGGCCGGCCCGTCGACGTCCTGGACACGCCACCGCGCAGCCGGCCAGCGTTCCGATGCGAAGTCGACGACCGCCTCGGCGAGAGCGCGCTCGGCGCCGCGCGGAGACGGCACGGACGCGAGCATCGCGACCGTCTCCAGGAGCAGCGCCTCGCGCGTGTCGGTGCCGGTCGCGGTCAGAAGCGCTCCCAGTCGTCCGACGCGGCCCGCCACACGTCGATGTTCCGCGGGTCGGCGGACATGTACCGCTCCTTGTGCGTCTCGTGCTCCACCGGCGTGAACACGCGGTGCCGGTCCATGAGCTCGATCCGCGGACCGTGCTGCGCCTCGTACATGTAGAACGCGATCGACGTCGACGCCGAGTGGTTGACGATGTCCGACGGGATGTTGATCTTCTTGTAGACCGCCTTCGTCCGACCGCGCATCACGTGGTCCAGGCTCTTCATCTGGAACGCGATGTGGGCGACGTAGTACTTGCTGTCCTGCCGCAGGGCCAGCGAGTGGTGGTAGCGGTCCTCGCACCGCAGGAACGTCGAGGCGCCGAAGCCGTCCGCGACGATCACGTCGGAGCGCAGGAATCCGAGGACGTCGCAGTAGAACCGCTGCGACTCCTGGTAGTACGGCGTCGACAAGAAGGGGTGGACGATGTCGATCGGCCGCCACTCGGTCAGCGGCGGCTCCGCGTAGACGTGGAAGTCCCGCACGAACTCCAGCGTCTGGCCGTTCGGGTCGACGACGGAGAACCCGTCCTGGCAGGCCGCCTTCGTGCGCGGGTGGAGCTCGCCGATCTCCCGACCGTCGGCCACGAGCCGGGCGCGCAGGTCCTCGAGGACCTCCTGCGACTCGACGCTGAAGCCGAGCGTCTCGACGAAGTGCTCGGTACGCGACGGATCGGCGACCAGCTCGATGTCGTGGTGGGAGAGGTTCGCCCGGAGCTGGGCGTACGTCTCGTCGTGGCCCTCGAGCTGCAGACCGACGTGGTAGGTGTAGAACTCGATCGAGGCCGCGAGGTCGGGCACCGCGATCCGGGCGAAGGCGAAGCCGTACGGCCCGCGGGGACGGTCGGACACCAGTTTCTCCATTCCGGCCGGCAGGCCG
>JAFIHP010000104.1 GCA_017849335.1 Actinomycetales bacterium
GCGTCGAGGTTCGACAGCGGACCGAGGACGCGCAGGCGGGCCGGGCTGTGCGGGTCGACCCGCGCGAGCGTGCGCGCGAGCTCGTCGCTGGTCCGCCCGCGCCAGACACTGGCGTAGGACACGAAGAACCGCTGCGCCGGCGTGAGGCCGTCGATCTCGGGGGCATCGGGGGCGGGTGCCAGCGCGCGGAACGCGCGCGTGACGCCGCCCAGGTCGGCGATGTTCTCGCCGAGGGTCAGGCGCCCGTTCACGGGCACGTCGTCCACGGCCAGGTAGCCGTCGAACTGGCGGACCAGTCCCTCGGCGCGCTCGGTGAACCGCTGTGCGTCCTCGTCGGTCCACCAGCTCCGGAACGCACCGTTCTCGTCGAACTGCCGGCCCTGGTCGTCGAAACCGTGGGTGATCTCGTGCGCGATGACGGCCCCGATGGCCCCGTAGTTGACCGCGTCGTCGGCGTCCGCGTCGAACATCGGTGGCTGGAGGATCCCGGCCGGGAAGACGATCTCGTTCCGCAGCGGGTGGTAGTAGGCGTTGACCACGTGGGGCGGCATCGCCCACTCGGTGACGTCGACCGGCTCGTCGATGCGGCGCAGCTGTCGCTGCGCCTCGAACTCCGCCGCCCGCAACCGGTTCGTCGCGTAGGACGACCGGACGAACGTCAGCCCGGACCAGTCGCGCCAGACGTCCGGGTAGCCGATCTTGATCCGCAGCGTGTCGAGCTTGGCCAGCCCCTGCGCGCGCGTGGACTCCGACATCCAGTCGCGAGTCCGCAGCGAGTCGCGCATCTGATCGATGATCCGTTCGACCATGACGACGGCACGATCCTTCGCCGAGGGAGGGAACGCGACGTCGACGTACCGGCGTCCCAGCGCCTCGCCGGCGTCGGCACCCAGCGCGCCCAGCACGCGGCGGAACCGCTCCTTCTGCTCGGTCTTCCCCTCGATCAGGCGGCCGTAGAAGTCGAACGACTCGTCGTCCACGGCCGCCGGGAGGCTCCCGGCGTAGGCGCGGACGACGTGGAAGGCCAGGTAGGCGCGCAGCGTGGCCGGGTCGGCTCCGCGAAGGATGCCTCCGATCGCGGCGACGTACCCGGGGTTCTCGACGTTGGCCTCTGCCGCGCTGGTGGCGCCGAGGCGGTCGAGGTACGCGTTCAGGTCGAGGTCCGGCGCGAGCGCGGCGAGCTCGGCGCGGCTGTGCCGGTTGAGGATGCGCTGCATGTCCCGGCGCTCCTCCGACCGCAGGTGCTCGAGCGCGAGGGCCGTCTCGAACGCGAGGACGTCCGCCGCCGGCTCGCCGGGCACGCCCGCGTTCTCCAGCTGGCGCCCGAGGTGACGGACGTACGCCTCGCGCAGCGCGACGGCGGACTCGGACTCGTCGGTGTAGGAGTCTCGGTCCGGTAGCCCGAGCCCGCCCTGGACGAGCCACAGCAGGTGTCGGGACGAGTCGTCGTGGTCGACCTCGACGCCCCAGCCGAAGAGCGCGGGGACGCCCGCACGGTGCAGCGGCGGCAGGACCGCGAGGACGTCGTCGGCGGACCGCACCTCGGCGACGAGGTCGAGCAACGGTCGAAGCGCGGACAGTCCGTCCGCCTCGACGGCCTCCCGGTCCATGCCCGCCGCGAAGTAGTCGCCCAGCATCCGGTCGAGATCGTCGGACGGCTCGGTCGAGGCATCGAGAAGGAGCTCGTGGAGGATCGCCTCGTTCCGCTGGTCTACCTCGTTGAAGGCGCCCCAGGCGCCGTACCCCGGCGGGATGTCGTTCGCGTCCAGCCAGCCGCCGTTGGCGAACCGGTAGAAGTCCACACCGGGGTCGGTGCTCTCGTCGCGGTCCGTCGCCCTCAGCGTCATCGTGCCTCCACCCGGTCCGGTCGCCGTGCCTTGTGCCGGGACCCTAACCCGCGAGGTGCTCGGCGGCGTCCTTGAGCGCCCGGCGGATGGACGCCGGGACGCGCGTCAGCCGTTCGAGGGGGCCGGAGACGCTCACGGCGGCGACGACATCCCCGTCCGACCACACGGGCAGGCTGACCGAGGCCACGCCCGGCTCGCGCTGGCCGACACTGTGGGCCCAGCCGCGCGCCCGGACCTGGTCGAGGTCGGATGCGGTGAACGCGGCACCGCGCAGTGCCGTGGAGCGCTCCCGCGGAGGCAGCCACGCCGTCAGTACCTGAGCCGCCGAGCCGGCCTTGAGCGTGAGCAGCGCCCCCACCGGCACGGTGTCCCGCAGACCCGCCGCCGGTTCCGCCGCTGCGACGCACAGGCGCTGGTCTCCCACACGGCGGTAGACCTGCGCGCTGACGCCGGTGGCGTCGCGAAGCTCGACGACGACCGCGGCAGCCCGGGCCTGCAGCGGATCTCCTCCGTCCGCTGACCAGGCCGCGATGCGGGGACCGAGGGTGAAGCGACCGAGCGTGTCGCGCCCGACCAGGCCGTGCGTCTCCAGTGCCTGGGCCAGGCGATGGGCGGTCGGACGGGTGATACCGGTGCGGTCGACCAGGTCGGCGAGCGACGCCGGGGACGTCGCCACGGCATCGAGTATCGCGACGGACTTGTCAATAACCCCGACTCCGCTATCCTTGTCCATGTACTGATATTGATGTCTCAAATAATGAGATGTCAAGCCGGACGCGACATCAGACCCGACGTCGCGCGGATCGTGGACATGAGGAGTGCGGGATGGGCCGGACACTGGCGCAGAAGGTGTGGGACGACCACGTCGTCCGGCGGGCGGAGGGCGAGCCTGACCTGCTCTACATCGACCTCCATCTCGTGCACGAGGTGACCAGCCCGCAGGCATTCGACGGACTGCGCGCGGCTGGCCGCCCGGTGCGTCGACCCGACCTGACCCTGGCCACCGAAGACCACAACACGCCGACGATCGACATCGACAAGCCGATCGCCGACCCGATCTCGCGCGCCCAGCTCGAGGCGCTGCGCGCCAACTGCGCGGAGTTCGGGGTGCCGGTCTACTCCCTGGGCAACATCGAGCAGGGCATCGTCCACGTCGTGGGCCCGCAGCTGGGCCTGACGCAGCCGGGGATGACCGTCGTCTGCGGCGCCTCCCACACCTCGACCCACGGCGCATTCGGCGCGCTCGCATTCGGCATCGGCACCAGCGAGGTCGAGCACGTGCTGGCGACGCAGACGCTCCCGCTGAAGCCGTTCAAGACCATGGCGATCACGGTCGAGGGAGACCTGCCGGCCGGTGTCACGGCCAAGGACGTGATCCTCGCGGTGATCGCGCGGATCGGCACCGGTGGCGGCCAGGGCTACGTCCTGGAGTACCGCGGGTCGGCCATCCGGAGCCTGTCGATCGAGGGCCGGATGACGTTGTGCAACATGTCGATCGAGGCCGGTGCCCGCGCCGGGATGGTCGCTCCCGACGAGAAGACGTTCGCCTACCTCGAGGGCCGTCCGCACGCGCCGGTGGGTCAGGCGTGGGACGACGCGGTCGCGTACTGGCGCACCCTGCCGACCGACGACGACGCCGAGTTCGACGCCGAGGTCGTCATCGACGCTGCGACCCTGTCGCCTTTCGTCACGTGGGGGACCAACCCGGGCCAGGGGCGTCCGCTGTCGAGCACGGTCCCGACGCCGGACGACGCCGCGGACGAGGTCGAGCGGGTCGCGATCGAACGGGCCCTGGAGTACATGGACCTCACCCCCGGCATGCCGCTGCGGGATATCGCCGTCGACACGGTGTTCGTCGGCTCGTGCACCAACGGCCGGATCGAGGACCTGCGGGCCGTGGCCGAGGTCCTTCGGGGCCGACAGGTCGCGCCGACGGTACGGATGCTGGTGGTCCCCGGATCGGTTCGGGTCAAGCACCAGGCCGAGAGCGAGGGGCTGGACGAGGTGTTCCTCGCCGCCGGCGCGGAGTGGCGTGAGGCCGGGTGCTCGATGTGCCTGGCGATGAACCCCGACAAGCTCGCACCGGGCGAGCGCAGCGCGTCCACCTCCAACCGGAACTTCGAGGGCCGGCAAGGCCCCGGAGGCCGTACCCACCTGGTGTCGCCCGCCGTCGCCGCTGCGACCGCGGTCGCCGGCACGCTGGCCTCGCCCGCCGACCTGACCCCCGTCGCCTGACCGCCGACGCGACCTCGAGGAGCATCGACATGGAGAAGTTCGTCGTTCACACCGGAACTGCCGTCCCGTTGCGTCGCAGCAACGTCGATACCGACCAGATCATCCCGGCGGAGTACCTGAAGCGCATCACGCGGCACGGGTTCGAGGATGGCCTGTTCGCCGCCTGGCGCAAGGACCCTGAGTTCGTGCTGAACCGGCCCGAGTACGCCGACGCGACGATCGTGGTGGCCGGCCCCGACTTCGGGACCGGGTCGTCGCGCGAGCACGCGGTGTGGGCATTGCAGGACTATGGGTTCGCCGTCGTCGTGTCGTCGCGTTTCGCCGACATCTTCCGCGGCAACTCCGGCAAGGGCGGCCTCCTGACCGCTCAGGTGCCGCAGGAGGTCGTCGAGCAGCTGTGGGACATCGTCGAGGCCGACCCGGCGACCCCGGTGACGGTCGACCTGGAGGCGCGAGAGATCCGGGCCGGCGACCTGGTCGCGCCGTTCGACGTCGACGACTACGTGCGCTGGCGCCTCATGGAGGGCCTCGACGACATCGGAATCACGCTCCAGTACGGCGACGACATCGCGGCTTTCGAGGCCGCTCGGCCCGCGTGGAAGCCGACCATGGTGGCGGTCGGGTAGCCGACTGGGGGATTGTCGTTGTGGCGCAACGCAAAGAACCCGGCGTGGCGTCACGTTCACCACGGGGTGGGGCTTAGGCTTGCCCTAGCCGGTCACAAGACCGGACCTGACCACCCTCCGGAGGGTTTTCCTGTGAACAAGGCAGAACTGATCGACGCCGTCGCGGCGCGCCTGGACGCGAGCAAGCGCGATGTCGCGAACGTCGTCGAGGCCATCATCGACGAGACCAAGAAGGCCGTCACGAAGGGCGAGAAGGTCGCCATCAGCGGCTTCGGCGTCTTCGAGCGCCAGGAGCGCGGCGCCCGCCTGGGCCGCAACCCGCGCACCGGCGAGACCGTGAAGATCAAGGCCACCAAGCTTCCGAAGTTCCGTCCCGGCGCTGAGTTCAAGGCCGTCGTCTCGGGCCTGAAGAAGCTGGAGACCAAGGGCGCCGCCGCCGTCAAGAAGGCTGCTCCGGCTGCCAAGAAGGCTGCCCCCGCGGCGAAGAAGGCTGCTCCGGCCGCCAAGAAGGCCGCTCCCGCGGCGAAGAAGGCTGCTCCGGCCGCCAAGAAGGCTGCTCCCGCGGCGAAGAAGGCTGCTCCGGCCGCCAAGAAGGCTGCCCCCGCGGCGAAGAAGGCTGCTCCGGCTGCCAAGAAGGCCCCGGCCAAGAAGGCTGTTGCCAAGAAGTAGTCCTGCGAACACGCGTAGAGCCCCGGTCAGAAGACCGGGGCTCTACGCGTGTTCGGACTACGGCAGCATGAGATCGACGAGGGTACGGATCGTCGGGTGCCCCGGCGATCGTGACGCCGACCCCGTCCGGTCCAGGTGTACGGCCAACAGTCCGGCTGCCTGTGCGCCAGTCACGTCGACCCCGAGGTCGTCGCCGACGAACACGACCTGTGGCGGTGGGACCCGAAGGCGCGCGCAGAGCGCGGCGAAGGCCCGTGCGTCGGGTTTGGGCGCGGGCACGTCGGCCACCGTGAGCAGGCCATCGACGTGCGCCGCCAGCCCGGTGCGTTCCAGCTTCTCGTGCTGCTGACCCGGCTGCCCGTTGGTGAGCACGGCGACCGGGACGCCGAACGCCCTCAGCCGGGTGAGGGTGGGCACGACGTCGTCGAAGAGCACCCAGTGATCCCGGACACGTAGTCACCGAAGTGCCGCCGCTCCAGCTCCATCCACGCGTCCGCGATCGTTGTGCGAGAGTCCGGCCCGGCGAGCCCACGCCCAGCCAACCACGCACTGATCGCCGTTCGCGCGGCCCGTCCGTGGTCGACGAGCGTGTCGTCGAGGTCGAAGGCGACCACGCGGGTCTCCATGTCAGGCCCCCGGTTCGACCCGGTCGCCGGAGACGAACAGGCGCTGTCCCGGGACGACGGCGCGCCATCCGGCGGCGTGCACCCACGCGAGCGGCAGCCGGCGCACCCTCCCGTCCTCGTCCGCTGCGACGACCTGGTCGTCGGATGTCCTCAGCACCGTTACCGGGATCACCGGATCGGCGGCGGACAGGAGCGCCGCGGACGCTGGTCCCAGGCCCAGGGACCGCGCTCGCGCGAGGTCCGCAACCGTGTCGACGTCGAGGCGTGCAGGCAGCCACGGCCCGGCCGCGTCCGCCGGGACGCGAGCGACGAGGTCGACAGCCCCCGACGCTCGGTGCGCGGCGCGGGACGCGGGCCCGAAATGCGATTCGTTCGCGAGCGGCGTGAGCGATGTCCACATGGTCGTGCCCGTCCCGTCGGCATCTGCGACGAACGCGACCGGGTGGTCCACGGCAGCGTCCAGCACGTGCGACAGCGCCCGCGGCGTCAGGCAGGGCAGGTCGGCGACCAGTACGACGAGAGGGCCGGCGACGGATGCCTGAGACGCGGCCCACCGGCCGGCCGCGTTGATCCCGGCGTGCCCGCTGTCGTCGACCACGACAGCGCCGCAGGACTCGGCAACACCGGCGACGACCGGGTCGCTCGTGGCGACGAGTGCCTGCGCGACGGCAGGGGTGTCGGCAAGCGCGGCGAGCACATCGCACAGGAAGGCGACCGCCAGCTCGGCCGTGGCGATCCCGGAGTCGATCGGCATCGACAGCCGGGTCTTCGCGGCAGGCAGGGGCTTGACCGGCACGATCGCCGACCAGGCCGTCGACGCACCGTGGCTCATGCCCGTATCCAATCCGACGACACCCCGTCTCGCGGACGCACCCCGTTCGGGCGGTCGCCTGGATACCCTCGGTGGACGGAAGGAGGTCACGGTGACCGGAATCCAGCGCGTGCGGCGGGGGCGGCCGCTCGGCTTCTCGTTCCGTCTCGCCGTCGCCATCCTGTGGCCGCTGATGCGCACGATCGTGAAGTGGGACATTCGCGGGGCGGACGCCCTGGCGAGGATCGACGGGGGCGTCATCGTCGCCCCTAACCACACCTCCTGGTTCGACCCCCCGGTCGTCGCCTTCGCCCTGTGGCAGGCCGACCAGCCGCCGCGCTTCCTGGGCAAGGAGTCCGTGTTCCGGATCCCGCTGGTCGGCCGGCTCATCTCCGGCGCCGGACAGATCCCGGTGTACCGGGAGACCGCCGACGCCGCCGCAGCCATCCGGTCCGCCCTGGCGGCGCTCGAGGCGGGGGAGTGCGTCGTCGTGTACCCGGAGGGGACGATCACGCGCGACCCGGAGATCTGGCCGATGTCCGGCAAGACCGGCGCGGTCCGGATGGCCCTGCTCTCGGGCAAGCCGTTGGTCCCGATGGCCCAGTGGGGGTCGCACCTGGTGATCGGCCCGTATCGCAAGGAGTTCCGGGTCTTCCCACGAAAGACGATGCACATCCGGTTCGGCTCCCCGCTGGACCTCAGCGACCTGACACAGGTCGACGGCGAGTCGCTGACGATCGCCACCGAGCGCCTGATGGACGCCATCACCGCGCTCGTGGCCGACGCGCGGGGCGAGCAGCCGCCGGCCCGGCGCTACGAGTACGGACGGCATCGGACAGCATCGGACCACGACGAGCCGCGATCCGGCGACGGGCGAAGGGAAACGACCTGATGACGCGTGCGGCCGTGATGGGCAGCGGCTCGTGGGGGACAGTGTTCGCGATGGTGCTGGCCGACGCGGGTGGCGACGTCGTCGTCTGGGGGCGCGATCGCGACGTCGCCGACGACATCAACGAGCGGCACCGCAACGAGGCGTTCCATCCCGGCATCGACCTGCCCCGCGGCATGAGTGCGACGACCGATGCCGGTGCGGCCCTCGACGGTGCCGAGCTCGTCGTCCTCGCGGTCCCGTCGCAGGTGCTGCGGGAGAACCTCGCGGCCTGGGGCGGCGCGATCCCGACCGACGCGACCGTTGTCAGCCTGATGAAGGGCATCGAGCTGGGCACGATGATGCGGATGAGCGAGGTCATCGCCGAGGCGGGCCAGGTCGAACCGAGCCGGGTGGCGATCGTGTCCGGGCCCAACCTCGCGCGGGAGATCGCCCAGCGGCAGCCGACCGCCACCACAGTCGCGTGCGCTGACGAGCACAACGCACGCCGCCTGCAAGACGCGTGCACCACGGACTACTTCCGGCCCTACTGGACGACGGACGTCGTGGGCACGGAGATCGGCGGCGCGGTGAAGAACGTCATCGCCCTCGCGAACGGCATGGCGGTCGGCATGGGCCTGGGCGAGAACACCCAGGCGTCCGTGATCACCCGGGGACTGGCGGAGATGGCCAGGCTGGGGGTGGCCCTCGGGGCCGACCCGCTGACGTTCCAGGGCCTGGCCGGCGTCGGCGACCTCGTCGCGACCTGTCAGTCACCGCTGTCGCGGAACCGGACCTTCGGCGAGAACCTCGGGCGCGGGCTCTCGGTCGAGGAGACGATCGCCGTCACCAAGCAGACCTGCGAGGCCTACAAGAGCTGCGAGCCGATCGCCGAGCTGGCGCGTTCGCGTGGCGTCGAGATGCCCATCACCGAGCAGGTCGTGCGCGTGGTCCATCACGGCGACTCGCCCCGGGGGATGGCGGCGGCGTTCATGTCGCGCGACACCAAGGCCGAGCATCCGGGCTGATCGCCCCCTCAACCCGCGGCGCCGAGCGCTCGGCGACCGCACTTCTTTGCGGTCCGTGATCGGGGCGATGCCCGCGGAGGAGCTGCGCAGTGTGAACGGGACTCAGCAGACCGCGACGCGTAGCGCCCGGTCCAGGTCGCGCCACAGGTCCTCGGCTGCCTCGATGCCGAACGACAGCCGGACGAGTCCCTCCGGGACCGCGACGACCTCGGCGGGCCATCGACGGCGGCGTTCGAGCAGCGACTCGACCCCGCCGAGGCTCGTGGCGTAGGTCCACACGCGCGTCGCCCGGCACACGGCGTCGGCGGTGTCGGCGGCGCTTCCGTCGGCGCCCGCCGCGACCTCGATCGCCGCGATCGTGCCGAAGCCGGGGTAGCGCACCCGGGTCACGGACGGATGCTCGCGAAGGCGGTCGGTGATCGTCATGGCGCTGGCTTCGGCGCGGTCCACCCGCAGGGCGAGAGTGCGGATGCCGCGCAGCGCGAGGTAGCAGTCGAGGGCGCCGGGGGCCGCACCCATGAGGACCCGACGCGCGACGAGCGACTCGGCCAGGGTGTCGTCGGCGGTGACCAGCGCCCCGAGAACCAGGTCGGAGTGTCCGGCGAGGGACTTCGTGACGCTGTGCATCACGACGTCGGCGCCCAGCAGCAGCGGGTTCTGGCGGACCGGGGTCGCGAAGGTGTTGTCGACGAGCACCCGAGCGCCCGCCGCGCGTGCTGCGGCGATGCAGGCGGGGAGGTCGGCGACCTGCAGGAGCGGGTTCGTCGGGGACTCCAGCCACAGCAGGCTCGCCCCGTCGACCGCCGCGGTGACAGCGGTCGTGTCGTCGGCGTCCACGATCCGAAGGACGATCGAGCCGCGCGTCTCGAGCTCGCGCAGCCGGGATGCGACGCCCGTGTAGGCCGCGCTGGGCGCGACCACCACGGCACCCGGCGGCAGGAGGTCGAGCATGGCGTTCGCGGCCGCCATCCCTGAGGCGAACGCGACGCCGGTGCCGTGCTCCAGTGCGCCGACGGCGGCCTCCAGGGCACTCGTGGTCGGCGACTCCTCGCGGGCGTACTCGTAGCGTCCCTCGGCGTGGAAGCTCGAGGCCGCGACGATCGGCGGGTTCAGCGGTGCGCCCGGGTCACGATCCGGGCGGCCGGCGTGGACCGCGACCGTCTCGACGTCCCAGTCGCCGTCCCACGCTCCGTCCCGGTCGTCCCCCGCGTCGTCGTCGGCCGACAGGCCGCCCACCGCACCAGTCATGCCCGGAAGGGTACGGTCGTGCCGTGGACCGCATCCGGGTGGCCGTCGTCATCGGTGGTCGCAGCACCGAGCACCAGATCTCCTGCATCAGCGGACGGTCGATCGTGGCCGCCTTGGATCCGGAGCGCTACGACGTGAGCGTGATCGGGATCGGCCGCGACGGGCGGTGGGTCCGCGCCGAGGACGGTTCGCTCGTCCTGCTGGAGGAGAACGGCCCCCTTCCGGAGGTGTCCGCGGCCGCCGCCGACGCCGACCTGCGCGAGGCGCTCGCCGTCGACGTCGTGTTCCCGGTGCTCCACGGACCCTGGGGCGAGGACGGGACTTTGCAGGGCCTGCTGGAGACCCTCGGCGTCCCGTACGTCGGCTCCGGGGTGCTCGCGTCCGCGCTCTCGATGGACAAGGGGTTCATGAAGGACACCCTCCGGGCTGCGGGCATCGACGTCGGCGACTACGAGGTCGTGACGGACCGGCAGTGGCGGCAGGACCCGGAGGCGGCCCTGCACCGCGTGGGCCGACTCGGCGTTCCCGCGTTCGTCAAGCCCGCGCGGGCCGGATCGTCCCTCGGCATCGTCCGCGTGACGTCCGACGACAGCCTCGTGGCCGCCATCTCGTCCGCTCGCAAGCACGATCCGCGGATCATCGTCGAGGCGGCCGTGGCGCCCGCGCGCGAGATCGAGTGCGGGGTGCTCGTCGACGCGGACGGGACACCGCGCGCGAGCAGGTGTGCGGAGATCATCGTCAGCTCGCGCCACGACTTCTACGACTTCGAGGCCAAGTACCTCGACGACTCGGCGACCCTCGTCGTTCCGGTCGACCTCGACCGGGAGGTCGAGCGCCGCATCCAGGAGCTGTCCGTGCGCGCGTTCGAGGTGCTCGGCTGCGCGGGCCTGGCCCGGGTCGACTTCTTCCTCCGGCCGGACGGAAGCGTCGTGCTGAACGAGGTGAACACGATGCCCGGGTTCACCTCGATCTCACTGTTCCCGCGGATGTGGGCTGCCGCCGGCGTCGAGTACGCCGCGCTCGTCGACGGACTGGTCGCCGATGCCCTGCGCCGCGGAACCGGCCTGCACTGACCCAGGCCCTCGCGCACCGTTCCTCCCGCGTGGCGGGAGAAACGGTGCGACAGGCGCGGGATCGTCGGCGTGGGGTGCCGTTCGTCCCACCATGCTCGGGCGCCGACCCGGGGGCTGGAAGACTGCCGCCATGGCGCAGGACGGAACGAGCGGCACGAGTGGCGCGAACGGGACCTTGGCAGACCTCGGGGAGTTCGGGCTGATCGGACGCATCACCGACGGCCTGCCGCCGTCACCTGCCGTGCCGGTCGGTCCGGGCGACGACGCGGCGGTCGTCGTCGCCGCCGACGGGCGTGTGGTGATCACGTGCGACATGCTCGTCGAGGGTCGGCATTTCCGCCGCGACTGGTCGACGCCCGCGGATGTCGGTCGCAAGGCGGCGGCGGCCTCGCTCGCCGACATCGCGGCGATGGGCGCGACCGCGACGGCGCTCGTCGTCGGGTTCGGGGCTCCCGCAGACCTTCCTGCCGCCTGGGCCGTCGCGTGCACGGCCGGCCTGCGGGAGGAGGCCGCGTCGGCAGGTGCAGCACTGGTCGGCGGCGACGTGGTCGAGGCACCCCAGGTCGTCGTCAGTGTGACCGCGCTCGGCGACCTCGCCGGGCGTCCGCCGGTGCTTCGATCCGGAGCGCGGCCGGGGGACACGGTCGCCCTCGCGGGTCGGCTCGGGTGGTCGGCGGCCGGCCTGGCCCTGCTCTCCCGCGCCTTCCGGTCGCCGCGGGTGCTCGTCGAGGCGCATCGGTTCCCGCAGCCCCCGTACGCGGCTGGTCCGCTGGCCGCGAGCGGCGGGGCGACGTCGATGGTCGACGTCAGCGACGGCCTGATCGCCGATGCCGGTCACATTGCCGCTGCGTCAGGAGTGCGGGTCGCGCTGGACTCCAGCGCCCTGGAGGTGGGCGAGCCGCTGATGGCGGCGGCCGCGGCGTTCAACGTCGACCCGCTGGTGTGGGTCCTGGGCGGGGGCGAGGACCACGCGCTCCTGGCGACGTTCCCCGCGGGCGCTGCGCTGCCAGAGGGCTTCGTCGTGGTGGGACGTGTCGAGGAGGCCGTGGCTGACGGGCCGGCCGTCACGGTCGACGGGAACGCCTGGTCCGGACCAGCCGGGCACGTGCACTTCGGTTAGGCGTGCTCGTCGCAGCGACGGGGTCGAGGCACGCGGCGCACCGAGCGGGAGAACGGAAAGATATCGGCCCATCACGGGCCGGATTCGTTCGTTTGTCCCGGCGGGCGGGACAAACGAAAAGGGGCGCGAACTAGGCGCGCGCGACCTTGCCGGCCTTGAGGCACGACGTGCACACGTTGACCCGCTTCGGCGTGCCGCCCTGGACGGTGCGCACGCTCTGGATGTTCGGGTTCCAGCGACGCTTCGTGCGCCGGTGGGAGTGCGAGATGCTGTGCCCGAAGCCGGGGCCCTTGCCGCAGACGTCGCAGTTGGCAGCCACGGTGCACTCCTTCATGCTCGCCCGAAGGGCGATCGGTCAGCTTGTCGGGTCGCTGCCGGTCGATCGACACGCAGCGACCGCCTAGGGTAGCCGAGCAGGTGACCACGGCCCAAATCGAGGGTCGGTCCGACCGTCGGCGAGGGGAGGAACCGTGGCGGCGTTGGTGCTCCGGCCGTTCGCCGTCAGCGACGAGGCAGCGGCCCGAGCCGCGCAGGACGAGCTCGCTGCCGACGACTTCATGTTCCTGCTCGAGGAGTTCGATCCGACCGAGCCGTGGGCGGCCTACCTGGACCGGCTCTCCCAGCGGGCGCGTGGCGAGGACCTGCCGGCGGACCGGGTGCCGGCCGACCTGCTCGCCGCCGACGTCGACGGGGTCCTTGTCGGCCGCTCGTCGATCCGGCACGAGCTCAACGACTGGCTGCTGAACTACGGCGGCCACATCGGCTACGGCGTCCGCCCGGGGTTCCGTCGACGTGGGTTGGCCACCCGGATCCTGGAGCTGTCGCTGCGCCGGGCCGCGGACCTGGGCATCGAGCGCGCGCTCCTCACGTGCGACGACGGCAACGTGGGATCCGTTGCCGTCATCGAGCGGTGCGGCGGGATCCTCGAGAACGTCGTCGAGGGTCCGCCGGGAGAGGCGCCGAAGCGCCGCTACTGGATCCAGACCGCGCCGTTCCGGGCAGGTGTCACGTGCCCCTGACGGTCTCGGCCGCCCTCGTGCTCGACTGGCTGGACCGCTCCCGGGCGGCCCTCGCCGGCGAGCGGGCCGAGATCGACGCCCTCAACGTCTTCCCGGTCCCGGACGGAGACACCGGCACCAACCTCTACCTGACGGTCGAGTCCGCGAGCGTGGCGGTCAGCGAGGCCGTCGGGGACGGCAGTGCCACCACGGCTGACGCCGCGCGGGCGGCGGCGACCGGCGCCCTGCTCGGCGCGCGGGGCAACTCCGGGGTGATCCTCGCCCAGATGTTCCGCGGCGTCGGCGAGGTGCTCGCGACGCTCACCGACGGTGCCGTCCTCGAGGTCGACAGCGTCCGCGCGATGCTGCGCCGGGCGGCCGACATGGCGTACCAGGCGGTGAGCCGGCCGGTGGAGGGCACGATGCTGACCGTCGCGCGTGCGGCGGCCGACGCCGCCGACGCCGTCACCCACCCGGGCGTGGCCGAGACGGTCGTGGCGGCGGCGGAAGGTGCCCGATCCGCGCTAGCCCGGACGCCGGACCAGCTCGAGTCCCTGCGTCTCGCCGGCGTCGTCGACGCGGGCGGCCGGGGCGTCGTCGTCGTCCTGGAGGCCCTCGCCGGACTGGCGTCAGGCACGCCGGCGCCGGCGGAGCCGGCCGGTGCATCGGCGTCGGCCCGGGCTGCCGCGGAGACCGAACCACGCTCCTACGGCGGCCCGGCCTACGAGGTCATGTTCCTGCTGCACGCGGACGACGGCGCCGTCGTGGCCCTCCGGGAACGCCTGGACGGACTCGGCGACAGCCTGGTCGTCATCGGGGGCGACGGTCTGTGGAACGTGCACGTGCACGTCGACGACGCCGGTGCGGCGGTCGAGGCGGCGTACGAGGCCGGCCGGGTGGAGCGGCTCCGCATCACCTACCTCGAGCCCGTCCGGCCGGGCCGCGGTCGGGCCCTCGTCGCCGTCGCCCACGGCCCGGGTGTCGCGGACCTGCTGCGCCGGTGCGACGTCGAGGTGGCCCCGGCGGCTCCCGCGCGCCGGCCCTCGACCGCCGAGCTGCTGGACGCGATCCGGCTGACCCACGCCGCGGAGGTGGCGGTGCTGCCCAGCGACTCGGACACGGGCGCGGTGGCCGAGCAGGCCGCGGCCGTCGCCCGCGAGGAGGGCGTCCGGGTCTTCGTCATCCCGACGCGCGCCGTCGTCCAGACCATCGCGGCCGTCGCCGTGCACGACGCGGACCGGCCGTTCGACGAGGACGTCGTGGCCATGACGCGGGCCGCCGGTGCGACGCGGTACGCCGCCGTCACGGTGGCCAGCCGGGCCGCGCTCACGACCGTGGGACCGTGCCGGCCCGGCGACGTGCTCGGCCTGGTCGATGGCGACATCGTCGCGGTCGGTGATGATCTCGCAGCCGTCGCGCGCGACCTGCTGGCGCGGATGCTGGCTGTGGGTGGCGAGCTCGTGACGCTGGTGCCCGGCCGGGAGGCGACGTCCGACCTCCGCGAGGAGCTCGTCGAGTGGCTCGAGGCCACGTACCCGCTCGTCGAGGTGGTCGCCTACGACGGCGGGCAGCCCCTGTGGCCGCTCATCGTGGGGGTGGAATGACCTCGCCCGACCCGCTCGCCCTGCGGCTGGCGCCGATCGTCGGCGGCAAGACCGCCAAGGCGTTCGAGGCGATGGACGTCCTGACCGTCGGTGACCTGCTGCGGCACTACCCGCGCCGCTACATCGAGCGCGGGGAGCTCACCGACCTCGCCGATCTGCGCGAGGGCGAGCACGTCACGGTCATGGCACGGATCGAGTCCGTGACGACGAAGCCGCTGCGTCAGCGCAAGGGCTCGATGCTCGAGGTGATGATCACCGACGGGCGCCGCCGGTTGCGCGTCACCTTCTTCTCGCAGCCGTGGCGCAAGAGCACGCTGCTGGCGGGGGAGACGGGCCTCTTCGCAGGGCAGGTCAAGTCCTTCAACGGCCGCCTCGAGCTGTCGCACCCGGAGTGCTCCCTGGTGCCGGTCGGATCCGAGGACGAGGCGATGGCCGGATTCGTGGTCGAGGGCCGGATCGTGCCGATCTACGCCGCCAGCAAGGCCTTGCCGAGCTGGCGCATCGGCAAGGCCATCAAGACGGCGCTGAACCACGTCGGCGACGTGGCTGACCCGATCCCGGCGGAGGTCCGCGCCGAGCGGGACCTCGTCGAGCTGGGCGCCGCGCTCCACCTGATCCACGAGCCGGTGTCGATGGACTCGGTCGACCAGGCCCGCCGACGTCTGAAGTTCGAGGAGGCGTTCGTGCTGCAGGCGTTGCTGGCCCGACGGCGGGCCGAGACGTCCGCGATGCCCGCGACGCGGCGCGCACCCGAGACCACCCCGCTGCTCGACGCCTTCGACGCCGCGCTTCCGTTCGCGTTGACCGCGGGCCAGCGCGAAGTGGGGACCCAGCTCGACGCCGACATGGCCCGCGACCATCCGATGCATCGACTCCTGCAGGGGGAGGTCGGCAGCGGCAAGACCGTCGTGGCGCTGCGGGCGATGCTGCGCGTGGTCGACGCGGGCGGCCAGGCGGCTCTTCTCGCCCCGACGGAGGTTCTCGCCGCGCAGCACCACCGGACGATCACGACCCTTCTGGGCCCGCTCGCCGAGGCCGGGATGCTCGGCTCGTCCGGTCCGTCCACCCGGGTCGCCCTCGTCACCGGAGCGCAGGGGGCGAAGGTCCGGCGGCGCCAGCTGCTCGACGTCGTGACCGGCGACGCCGGGATCGTCGTCGGCACGCATGCCCTGCTCGAGGACAAGGTCACGTTCGGAGACCTGGCACTCGTCGTCATCGACGAGCAGCACCGTTTCGGCGTCGAGCAGCGCGCGGCCCTGGCGGCCAAGGCGATGGAGGGGTCTCGCCCGCACGTCCTCGTCATGACGGCCACGCCGATCCCGCGCACGGTCGCGATGACCGTCTTCGGCGATCTCGATGTCTCGACCCTGGCCGAGCTCCCGTCCGGGCGTGCGCCCGTGGCTACGCACGTCGTGCCCGCCGCAGAGAAGCCGGCCTACGTCGACCGGACCTGGCGGCGGGTTCGCGAGGAGGTGGACGCCGGACACCGGGTCTTCGTCGTGTGCACGCGCATCGGGGGAGACGACTCGGTCAGCGAGCTCACCGCGATGTGGCATGCGGGGGACGAGGAGTACGAGTCGGACCTGCTGCCGATGGACCAGCCCGGACCGGTGCCGCCGGTGGCGGTGCTGGACCTCGCGCGAGAGCTGTCCGCGGGACCGCTGGCCGGACTGCGCGTCGAGGTCCTGCACGGACGTGTCCCCGCGCCCGAGAAGGACGACATCATGCGTCGCTTCGCCGACACTGCGGCGCCCGACGGCATCGACGTGCTCGTCGCCACGACCGTCGTGGAGGTCGGCGTGGACGTGCCGGCGGCGACGACCATGGTCGTGATGGACGCTGACCGGTACGGCGTCTCCCAGCTGCACCAGCTGCGCGGCCGCGTCGGTCGGGGCGGGCTCCCGGGCCTGTGCCTGCTGGTCACGAACGCGCTGCCCGGCTCGCCGGCACGCGCACGGGTCGACGCCGTCGCCTCGACGACCGACGGCTTCGAGCTGTCGAACCTCGACCTGCAGATGCGGCGCGAGGGGGACGTCCTCGGGGCCTCGCAGTCCGGCCGGCACCGGTCGCTTCGACTGCTCGAGGTTGCCCGCGACGTTGACGTCATCGAGCAGGCGCGTGCCTCGGCGTCCGGTGTCGTCGCTGCGGATCCGACGCTCGCCGCGCACCCGGCCCTGCGGTCCGCGGTCGACGCCCTGGACGCCGGCGAGCAGGCCGACTTCCTGGAGAAGGGCTGACCTGGTGACCCGGATCGTCGCGGGGACCGCTCGTGGCCGTCGCCTCGCCGTGCCCGCCGCGGGCACCCGCCCGACGTCCGACCGGGTACGGGAGTCGTTGTTCTCGACGGTCGACAGCGCGCTGCGCGCCGACGGCCTGTCGTGGCCGGACGTCGTCGTTCTCGACCTGTTCGCCGGGTCCGGGGCCCTGGGCCTGGAGGCAGCCAGCCGGGGGGCCCGATCGGTCACGCTCGTCGAGCGCTCGCGGCCGGCGTCGTCCGTGCTCGCCGCGAACGTCAGGGCGGTCGGCTGCGACGGGGTGACCGTGCTCCTCCGCGACGTGACCCGGCTCGCGGGCAGCCCACCGTCCGCGGCGGCGACCCTCGTGCTCGCGGACCCGCCCTACGCGTTCCGTGCGAGCGAGCTGGCGCAGGCCCTCGGCCGGCTCCACGAGGCGGGGTGGGTCGCCGACGACGCGATCGTCGTCGCGGAACGGCCGGCGCGCGACGACGAGGTTCCGTTCCCCGACACGTGGCCCGTTACGGGTCGTCGGACCTTCGGGGACACGGTGCTTTGGTACGGTCGAAGCGCCTCGGCTGACGGCACCGAGGCGGAGGGAGACTGATGCAGACGGCGGTGTGCCCGGGCTCGTTCGACCCGTGCACCAACGGCCATCTGGATGTCTTCGCGCGAGCCGCCGCCATGGCGGACGAAGTCGTGGTCGCGGTCCTCATCAACTACTCCAAGGCCGGCCTGTTCACCATCGACGAGCGCATCGAGATGCTGCGCGAGGTCTGCTCCCCGTACCCCAACATCCGCGTCGACTCGTTCCACGGGCTGCTCGTGGACTACTGCACGGCCAACGGGATCACCGCGATCGTGAAGGGACTGCGTGCCGTCAGCGACTTCGACTACGAGCTGCAGATGTCGCAGATGAACTACTGGCTCGCCGGTGTCGAGACGGTCTTCATCGCCACCAACCCGCTCTACAGCTTCCTGTCCTCCAGCCTGGTCAAGGAGGTTGCCCGCTTCGGGGGCGACGTCCAGGGACTCGTGCCCGACCCCGTGTTGATGCGGCTGGCGGACAAGCTCTCGGAGACAATGGGTGGACCGAAGTAGTCGCACCGTCACGGTCCGACCGACCGCAAGGAGCACCCGTGGACGTTCAGGAACGACTCGACGAGCTGGCGGTCCTCATCGAGGACGCCAAGGCGATGCCCCTGTCGGCCTCGTGCATCGTCAACCGCGCCCAGGTGCTCGACCTCATCGGTGAGATCCGCCAGCTCCTCCCGGAGTCGGTGCACCGCGCCGACGAGCTGCTGGCCGATCGCGAGGCCGTGGTGCAGGACGGCCGTCGGGAGGCCGACCGCATCCTCGAGCGTGCCCGGGCCGATGCCGACCGGCTGGTGTCCGAGCACGAGGTCTACCTCGCGGCGGTCGCCGAGTCGGAGGCGCTCACCCGGTACACGCAGGGGGAGACTGCCCGGATGCGCCAGGAGACCGACGACTACATCGACGCGAAGCTCGCGACGTTCGAGATCACGCTGCAGAAGACGCTGCAGACCGTCGATCGGGGCCGGGAGCGGCTGCGCAGCCAGATGTACCAGGAGCTGGCACCCCTGCCGGAGCCCGTCGGCATCGAGACGGGAGCCATGGACCCGATCACCGACGACGTCATCGGCTTCGACGACCGCCGCTAGCCCCGCGGCCTGAATTGGGCGCAGGGTGCCGGCTCGGGTACCCTTGCCCGGGCCTCTCGCGAGGCCAAGGTTCCCTGTTGCCGAGATGTGCTGAGACGAAGGACGGGTCACCGTGACCGGCCTCGACCCGAAGGACCCGCTCGTGCTCGACCTTCGAGCACTCCAGCGGCGTCCCGGATCGATGTCCGAGGTGACCCGGACGGTCCCGGCCCCGGAGAACCTTGGCGTCGCGATGGCTCGGGTGCCCGAGGGATCGCCGATCGAGCTCGACCTTCGATTGGAGTCCGTTCTCGAGGGTGTCCTCGTGACCGGTACGGCCGACCTGCTCGTCGCCGCGGAGTGCTCGCGGTGCCTGGAGGCGTTCGACTGGCACGAGGAGGTGGAGCTCACCGAGCTGTTCGCCTACCCGGCGACGGACGCCCGTGGCGCCGTCGTCGAGGAGGAGGACGAGTCCGAGGATCCACTACCGGTGGTGCAGGACGACCTGATCGACCTGCAGCCGACCCTGCGGGACGCGGTGGTGCTCGACCTGCC
>JAFIHP010000105.1 GCA_017849335.1 Actinomycetales bacterium
CCATCGACTGCGGCTGGTACTGCGGCTGCTTGAGCAGCTCGACCAGGCGGGCACCGCGCTCGAGCTGCGCCTTGGACGCCGCGTCGAGGTCGGAGCCGAACGCCGCGAAGGCCTCGAGCTCGCGGTACTGCGCCAGGTTGAGGCGCAGGCGTCCGGCGACCTTGCGCATGGCCTTCGGCTGCGCCGAGCCGCCGACGCGGGACACCGAGATGCCGACGTTGATGGCCGGGCGAACGCCGGAGTTGAACAGGTCGGACTCCAGGAAGCACTGCCCGTCGGTGATCGAGATGACGTTGGTCGGGATGTACGCCGACACGTCGTTCGCCTTGGTCTCGATGACCGGCAGACCCGTCATCGACCCGCCGCCGAGGTCGTCCGACAGCTTCGCGCAGCGCTCCAGCAGGCGGCTGTGCAAGTAGAAGACGTCGCCGGGGTACGCCTCACGGCCCGGCGGGCGGCGCAGCAGCAAGGAGACCGCCCGGTACGCCTCGGCCTGCTTGGACAGGTCGTCGAACACGATGAGGACGTGCTTCCCGGCGTACATCCAGTGCTGGCCGATCGCCGAGCCGGTGTACGGCGCCAGGTACTTGAAGCCGGCGGGGTCGGACGCCGGAGCCGCGACGATCGTCGTGTACTCCAGCGCGCCGTACTCCTCGAGCGCACCCTTGACCGACGCGATCGTGGAGCCCTTCTGGCCGATCGCGACGTAGATGCAGCGGACCTGCTTCGTCGGGTCGCCGGTCTCCCAGTTGGCCTTCTGGTTCAAGATCGTGTCCAGGCACACCGCCGTCTTGCCGGTCTGCCGGTCGCCGATGATCAGCTGGCGCTGGCCGCGGCCGATCGCCGTCATGGCGTCGATGGCCTTGATGCCGGTCTGCATCGACTCCTTGACCGGCTGGCGCTGGACGACGGTCGGCGCCTGGACCTCCAGCGCACGGCGACCCTCGGCCTCGATCGGGCCGAGGCCGTCGATCGGGTTGCCGAGCGGGTCGACGACCCGGCCGAGGAACCCGTCTCCGACCGGCACCGAGAGCACCTCGCCGGTGCGACGGACCGGCTGGCCCTCCTCGATCTTGGACCCGTCGCCCAGCAGGACGACGCCGATCTCGCGGACGTCGAGGTTGAGCGCCACGCCGAGCAGGCCGCCCTCGAACTCCAGCAGCTCGTTGGTCATGGCCGAGTGGAGTCCCTCGACGCGCGCGATCCCGTCGCCGGTCTCGATAACGCGGCCGACCTCTTCCCGGGCCGTGTCCGGCGAGTACGCCGCGACGTTCCGCTCGATCGCATCCCGGATCTCCTCCGGTCGGATCGTCAGCTCCGTCATGACTGTCCTGCTCTCTTTCTCGGCCCGCGTCGCGGGCGGTGGGTCTGGGTTCAGCCGAGCACGGCGCGGCGCGCCTGCTCGAGGCGGGTGGACACGGTGCCGTCGATGACCTCGTCGCCGACGCGCACGTGCACGCCCCCGAGGAGGTCCGGGTCCACGGCGACGTTGAGCCGGATGGTGCGGCCCTTCAGACGCGACAACGCGTCCACGAGGCGTCGGCGCTGGTCGTCGTCGATCGGCGCCGCGACCGTGACCTCGGCCACGAGGCGCTCACGCTGCTTCGCGGCCAGGGCGACGAGCTCGTCGACTGCCGCGTCGATCCGACGCCCGTGCAGGTGGCCGACCGCGTACTCGAGCACCTTCCGGGTGGCGGGGCTCGTCCGGTCGGACAGCAGGTCGGCGACGATCGCGGCCTTCGTGGCCGCGTTCTGGGCCGGGTCGGTCAGCGCCATCTGCAGGTCGGGCGACCCGTCGAGGGCCCGGCCGAAGGTGAACAGCTCGTCCTCGGTGGCGTCCAGCGACCCGTCGTCCTCGGCCAGCGCGAACGTGGCCGAGAAGGCCAGGTGCTCGAGAGCGAGCACCAGGTCGCTGGCGCTGGACCACCGCTGAGCGACGACCGCCAGGACGATGTCGACCGCGAGATCGCCGATCCGGCCGCCGAGCACCTGGCGCACCAGCGTCTCGCGGACCGCCGTCGGCTGTCCGGAGTCCGCGAGCGTGCTCAGGAGGGCACCCTCGCGGTCCAGCAGCGACGCGACCGAGAGGAGCTCGTCCGGCAGCGCGGGGAAGCCGGGGTCGGCCCGGCGGGCGTCGAGGGTGTCCTCGCACGCCGCCAGGGCCTCACGGCTGGCTCCGAGCATCAGGCGTCGCTCCCCGCTGCCTGCCGCTCGAGGTCGGCGATGAAGTCCTCGACCGTCTGGCGGACCGTGGCGTCGTTGGTCAGCGACTGCCCGACGACGCGCCCAGCGAGATCGACCGCGAGCTCGCCGATCTGGCGGGTCAGCGCGGCGGTCGCCTGGTTGCGCTCGGCGGCGAGCTGGGCCTCGGCCTGGGCCGTGACCTGGGCGGCGGCGGTTCGCGCCTCGGCGCGAGCCTCCTCGATGATCGCCGCACGATCGGCCTGAGCCTGCGTGCGGATCGTCGCCGCCTCCTCCCGGGCCGCAGCGAGCTGCGCCCGGTAGTCCTCGGCCAGCGACTTGGCCTCGGCTTCCGCCTTGGCCGCGCGCTCGATCCCGCCTTCGATCGCGTCCGAGCGCTCCTCGAGGGTGCGCTTGATCGACGGAAGGGCGAACTTCGCCAGGCCGCCGAAGACGATCAGGAACGCGATGATGCCGATGATCAGCTCGTCGATCGGCACGGCGAGGACGGAGGGCATCTCCTCCTCGCCGCCCGCGGCGAAGACCGCAGTACCGGCTGCGGCGATGACGTTAATCACGACAGTGACCTTCCCGAGGGTTCAGTTCGCGGTGATCGAGCCGAGGGCGTCGATCACTTGCCGAACACGAACGGGGCGACGAAGCCGATCAGCGCGAGCGCCTCGGCGAGGGCGAAGCCCAGGATCATGTTCTGGCGGATCACGCCGTACGCCTCGGGCTGACGCGCGATGGCCTGCACGCCCTGGCCGAAGATGATGCCGATGCCGACGCCGGGGCCGATCGCGGCGAGGCCGTAACCGATCGAGCCGAGGGAGCCGGTGACTTCCGCGAGAAGCGACATGTCGTTTCCTTTGCTTTCCTGGCCGGCGGTCGTTCCGCCGGTCTGGGGTCTGTGGGTTATTCGGTTGTGCCGCGCTGCTCGGGCACGGTCAGTGCTCGGAGTGGAGTGCTCCGGAGATGTAGACCGCGGTGAGCAGCGTGAAGATGTAGGCCTGCAGGAACTGGATCAGCGCCTCGAACCCGGTCAGCGCGACGGCGACCGTGAAGGACGCCGCGGAGCCGAGGATGCCGACGATGCTGGGGCTGATCAGGTAGAACGCCGCGATGCTGAACGTCGCGATCAGCAGGTGGCCGGCGAACATGTTGGCGAACAGACGGATGGCGTGCGTGGCCGGTCGGACGATCAGGTTGGAGAGGAACTCCAGCGGCGTCAGCAGGACGTACATCGCCTTGGGCACGCCGGGCGGGAAGAGCATGCCGCCGAAGAAGCCCTTGAACCCCTGCCGGTACACGCCCAGCGGCACCCACGTGACGTAGACGATGAGGGCGAAGGCGACCGGGATGGCGAAGATGCTCGTCACGGGGATCTGGGCGAAGGGGACGATGCCCATGAAGTTCGACAGCCAGATGAGGAAGAAGAACGAGAAGAGGAACGGGACGAACTTGTCGCCGTCCTTGCCGATGATGTCGCGCGAGATGCCGTCACGGATGAACAGGTAGCCCATCTCGCCGACGTTCTGCGCTCCCCGCGGCACCAGCTTCGGCTTGCGGAACGCGTAGATGAAGAACCCCAGGATCAACGCCACGCAGATGAACAGGACGATGGTGACCTTGGTGATGTGGAACTCCATGCCGACGATGGTGAACTTGGCCACCTCGTCGAACATGAACGCTTCTGCGCCGGGCGCGGGGAACCCACAACCGGACAACAGGTGGCAACTCGGACCACCCGACGCGAACACTGCAGCTGCAGCTGACACCCAGCTCCTCCAAGACCCGGTCGTGCTCTGTTGCCTACTGCTGACCCTGCTGGCGTTCTGCGTCCGCGCGAGCCTCGTGAGCGAGACTGCGGAACATCAGGTAGTACGACAGCGACAGGCCCACGATCGCCCCGACGGCCATCAGCAGCTCCTGGTGGCCGACCCATCTGGACACCAGCCACCCAAGGCCGGTGTAGAGGATCAGGCCGGAGATCAGCCGGCTGCTGTTGACCCACGCGGAGTTGGACATCCGACGGGCATCGTCCATCGAGACGGTTCGCCTCCGCGCGCCCGAACCGTACCAGCCGCGCACGATCTCCCGAGCCTCGGGGGCGCTCACTGATGCACCTCCGGCGAGGCGGGCGCGGAGGCCGACGACGACGGGTCCGACGGCGCCGGATCGACGTACAGGACCTTGGTGTGGGAGTAGACCCACAGCTCCACGAACGTCCATGCGAGGGTGCCGGCGACGATGGTCGCGGCGAACACCTTCGGCGCGAAGAACGTCGCATCCTGCAGCACGAGGAGCAGCACGAGGAGCACGCCGATCTTCGCGAGGTAGATGCCCATCGCGACCATCAGGGCGTTCTCGGGGTGGTTCTTCAGGACGGCGCTGAGCACCGCCTGGCCGGCCGAGAAGAACACGATCACGATCACCGTGCCGAGCGCACCGGCGATCAGCCCCTTGCCGCCTTGCAGCACGGTCCCGATGACGGTCGCGACAGCCCCGACCACGAGGGTTGCGAGAGCAGCGCGCCCCAGCATCGGCATGGCGGCGGAAGGCACATTCGGACGCTATCGCACGCCGGACGATGCTCCCAAACGCGATTGCGTCCCACGACCGTGCTGCGACAGTGGCCTTGCTCACGCTGCACGTCATGTACGCGCTTACGACCCGGGCGCTCGCTCGCGGCCGTCGGGATGTCTAGCTCCCGGTCGGCCGGATCCGGGTCGGCGGGGCGACGTCGGCAACGCGTCCTGCGGGCCGGCGCACGGCCCAGATCAGCAGGCCCAGGCCGACGAGGAACACGCCCAGCGCCCACCAGAGCGGGACGAACGCGACGAGCACGGCAGTACCCGCGACGAGCGCCGTCCACGCGTACATGAGCAGGACGGCGCGCACCTGGGAGTGGCCCATCTCCAGGAGCCGGTGATGCAGGTGCTGCTTGTCCGGTGCGAACGGGCTTCGGCCGGCCCGGGTGCGACGGATCACGGCGAGGGCCATGTCGACCAGCGGAACGGCCATGACCGCGACCGGGAGGATGACGGGCAGGAAGGCGGGCAGCAGCGTCGCGCCGGCGACCGCGCTCGGATCGACCTGGCCGGACAGCGTGATCGTTCCCGCCGCCAGGAGGAGGCCCAGGGTCATGGATCCCGTGTCGCCCATGAAGATGCGGGCCCGGAAGAAGTTGTTGGGCAGGAAGCCGACGCACGTGCCCACCAGCAGGGCGGAGACCAGGGCGGCGACCGTCGCGCGCTCGAAGCCGAGCTCGACCGACAGCAGGTACGCGTAGGCGAAGAACGCCCCGGCCGACACGGCCACGATGCCCGCGGCGAGTCCGTCCAGGCCGTCGACGAAGTTGATGGCGTTGATGCTGATCAACACGATGATCACGGTGAACAGCACGCTGGTCAGCGGGTCGAGGACGAACGTTCCGCCGATCGGGAGCCAGATCACCGCGACGCCCTGGAACGCGAGAACCCCGGCCGCGAGCACCTGGCCGGCGAGCTTCGTCGGGGCGTCCAGTCCCCAGCGGTCGTCGACGATGCCCAGGGCGACGATGATGAGGATCGCCCCGGCGAGTGCCCAGCCGGTGTGCGACTCCTCGAACACCGACCGCATCATCGGCAGCTTGCTGGCCAGGAGCAGGCCCGCCATGATGCCGCCGACCATCGCGAGGCCGCCCAGTCGCGGCGTCGGCTCGGCGTGCACGTCACGGTCGCGGACAGCGGCCATGAACCCCAGGCGGACAGCGAGCACCCGCACCGTCGGCGTCAGCAGGTACGTGACCGCCGCCGCCGCCAGCAGGCAGAGCAGGTACTCGCGCACGGCCGGTCAGCCTCGCGGGTACGCCGGCTTCTTGGCCACCAGTGCGGCGACCTCCTCCGCGACCGCCGCAGCGGCGCTCCCGTCCGCGTCGCGTACCGCGCGGCCGATCAGGCCGGCGATCTGCGTCATGTCGGTCTCGTCCATGCCCTGCGTCGTGACGGCGGGCGTGCCGACGCGGATCCCGGAGCCCTTCGCGGGCGGCTGCGGGTCGTACGGGATGGCGTTCTTGTTCAGCGTGATCCGTGCCGCGTCGCAGCGCGCCTCCGCCACGTCGCCGGTGACGTCGAGGCCTTGCAGGTCGATGAGCGCCAGGTGTGTGTCGGTGCCACCGCTGACCGGCCGCATTCCCTCGTCGGCCAGCCCGGCGGCGAGGGCCTGGGCGTTCGCGATCACCTGCCGTGCGTACGCCTGGTACTCCGGTGTCGACGCCTCCTTGAGCGCGACGGCCTTCGCGGCGACCCCGTGCATCAGCGGGCCGCCCTGCATCATCGGGAACACGGCCTTGTCGATCGCCGCGGCATGCTCGGCCTTGCAGACGATCATCCCGCCGCGCGGCCCGCGGAGCACCTTGTGCGTCGTGAACGTCACGACGTCCGCGTACGGCACGGGGCTGGGGATCGCCTTCCCGGCGACCAGCCCGATGAAGTGCGCGGCGTCGACCATCAAGATCGCGCCGACCTCGTCGGCGATCTCGCGGAAGGCGGCGAAGTCGATCAGGCGGGGGTAGGCCGTCGCACCGCAGATGATCATGCGCGGTCGATGCTGGAGGGCCAGCGCGCGCACCTCGTCGTAGTCGATGAGCTCGGTGTCCTGCCGGACGCCGTACGAGACGATGTCGAACCACTTGCCGGAGAAGTTGACCTTCGAGCCGTGGGTGAGGTGCCCGCCGTGCGGGAGGCTCATGGCGAGCACTGTGTCGCCCGGCTTCACGAACGCCCCGTAGGCCGCGATGTTGGCGCTGGCGCCACTGTGGGGCTGGAGGTTGGCATGATCAGCGCCGAACAGCTCCTTGGCCCGCTCGATGCCGATGACCTCGGCCTTGTCGACCTCGACGCAGCCGCCGTAGTAGCGCCGGCCCGGGTACCCCTCCGCGTACTTGTTGCTCAGGGTCGAGCCGAGCGCCGCCAGGACGGCCGGCGACGTGAAGTTCTCGCTGGCGATCAGCTGCAGCCCGCCGCGCAGCCGGTCGAGCTCGGCGAGGACGATCTCGGCGATCTCGGGGTCCTCGGCGGTCAGCTGGTCGAAGTCCGGTCCCCAGAACGGCGTGGTGCTCATGGATCTCCCTCGCAAGGCTCCGGCCGGGAAGGTCGCGCGGCCGCAGGATGCGCGTCACTCTACGCGCTGGGCGTTCGGAGGCCGTTCCGACGCACCCGCCGTCCCTCAGAACGGTGGCTGGTCGTCCGGTGGTTTCGGTCTCGCGCTTCGAACGATTGTTGAGTGGTGAGTTGTGGCCCGCTCGCTTCGCTCGCATGGGGCCACAACTCACCACTCAACGCGCAGGCGCGGGCGGCCACGCGCCGCTGCCCTAGCTCGCGCGCAGGGCGGGACATGCCCGCGCGAGCGCGTCCACGTCGATCGCGCCGGCGCGCACGATCCGGGGCGGCTCGACCGTGCAGTCGACGATGGTGCTGAGCGTCGAGTCGTCCGCGCCGAGCGTCCCCGCGTCGAGCGCGATGCTGACGACGTCGCCCAGCTGCTCCACGGCGTCCGCCGACGTGACCGGTGCCGGCAGTCCGGGCGCGTTCGCCGACGTCCCCGCGAGCGGCCCGCTGCGCGCGAGCAGCGCCAGGAGCAGCGGGTGCAGCGGCATCCGGACGGCGAGCGGGACGTGCGCGGGCAGGTCCCACGCCAACGTCGGCTGTGCGTCCAGCAGCAGCGTGAGCGGCCCCGGCCAGAAGGTCTCCATGAGGTCCCGCGCGCTGTCCGATGCCCGAGCGGCCACGCCTCCCACCGTCGACCGGGCACCCACGAACACCGGCACGGGAGCGTCGGCCGCGTAGCCCTTCGCCTCCCGCAGGCGGGCCAGGCCTCGCTGGGAGAACGCGTCCGTCACGACGGCGTACACCGACTCGGTCGGCACCACCACGAGGTCACCCCGGCGCACCGCGGCGACGGCAGCCGCGACTGCTCGTTCCCGGTTCTCGCCGTCCGCGCAGGCGATGCGCTGCGTCATGACGTCACGACGCCGCGCGGCGGGCCAGGGTGAACCGGGGCAGGCCGTTGAGGTCGATCCGGTCCGTCACGTCGGTGAACAGCGGGGACCCGATCGGCACGCCGAGGCGGTCAGCGAGCACGGCGTCGGCGACCGCCAGCTTCGTCAGGCCGGGAACACCCGCCGCACCCGCGGCCGGTCCCTGCACGTCGGCGTGCTCGATGACGACCAGTCCCCCGGGACGCAGCAGGATCGCCGCCGTGTGGAGCACGCCGCGCACGACGTCCAGGCCGTCGTCTCCGCCGTAGAGGGCCAGCCGCGGCTCGTGGTCGCGTACCTCCGGCTCGCGGGGGATCATCTGGGCCGGGATGTACGGCGGGTTCGACACCACGACGGCCACCTGTCCCGCCAGCCGCGCCAGCGGGGCGCCGGGGTCCGCGACCGTCGCCGCGTCGTGGTGGACGACCTCGACCCGCGATCCGCGCTCCACCAGGAGCGACTCGTAGGTGGCGACGTTGCGACGCGTCCACTCGACCGCCTCGTCGCTCAGTTCGACGGCCTGCACCCGCGAGCCGGGGACCTCGGTCCCGAGGCTGATCGCGATCGCCCCGGACCCCGCGCACAGGTCGACGCCGATGCGCTGGCCCACCGGCTGCTCGGCCAGGACACGCATCGCGGCCTCGGCGACGAGCTCGGTCTCCGGCCGCGGGATGAACACGCCCGGACCGACCGCCACCTCGATCCGGCGGAACGCCGCCGTTCCCAGCAGGTGCTGGAGGGGGACGCGGGAGAGCCGCCGCGTGAGCAGCTGCTCGATCCGCACCTTCTGCTCGTCCGTGACCGGGTCCTGCAGGAACATCCGGCCGCGCGTGGTGTCGAGCGCGTGCGCCACCAGCTGCGCCGCGTCCGCGGACGGCGACGGCACGCCGACCGCCGCGAGGCGATGCTCGGCGTCGAAGAGCACGTCCCTGACGGTCGTCCGCCCGCCGAAGGTGTGGTCCTCGCTCCAGGCCATCAGCCGACCTCGCTGAGCCGACTGGCCTCGTCGGCGGCGACGCAGGCGTCCACGATCGGGTCGAGGTCCCCGTCGAGGACCTGGTCCAGGTTGTGCGCCTTGTAGCCGACGCGATGGTCGCTGATCCGGTTCTCGGGGAAGTTGTAGGTGCGGATGCGCTCGCTGCGGTCGACGGTGCGCACCTGGGACCGCCGGGCGTCGGAGGCCTCCCGCGCGGCCTGCTCCTCGGCGATCGCCAGGAGGCGGGCGCGCAGGATGCGCATCGCCGACTCCTTGTTCTGCAGCTGGCTCTTCTCGTTCTGGCAGGACACGACGACGCCGGTCGGCACGTGGGTGATGCGGACGGCGGAGTCGGTGGTGTTCACGCTCTGCCCGCCGGGGCCCGACGAGCGGTAGACGTCGATGCGGAGGTCGTTCGCGTCGATCTCGACCTCGACATCCTCGGCCTCGGGCAGCACCAGGACGCCGGCGGCCGAGGTGTGGATCCGCCCCTGCGACTCGGTCACCGGCACGCGCTGGACCCGGTGCACGCCGCCCTCGAACTTCAGCCGGGCGAACGGGGCCTGACCGGGCTCGGGGACGCCCTTGGCCTTGACCGCGATCGAGATGTCCTTGTACCCGCCGAGGTCGGAGTCCACCGAGTCCAGGACCTGGGTCGACCAGCCTCGACGCTCGGCGTAACGCAGGTACATGCGCGCCAGGTCGCCCGCGAAGAGCGCCGACTCCTCGCCCCCCTCCCCTGCCTTCACCTCGACGATGACGTCCTTGTCGTCCATCGGGTCGCGCGGCAGCAGGAGGGTGCGCAGCCGGTCCGCGGCAGCGTCCAGGCGCTCCGCCTGGACGACCGCTTCGTCCGCGAAGGAAGCATCGACCAGGGCCAGCTCCTGCGCGGCGGCGAGGTCGTCGCCGGCACCCAGCCACTCGCGGTAGGCCGCGACGATCGGGCCGAGCTCGGCGAACCGGCGCCCCAGGCGCCGGGCCGCTGTCTGGTCGGCGTGCACGGCGGGGTCGGCGAGCTCGGCCTCGACCCGGGAGTACTCGGCGACCAGCTCGGCGCACGACTCGAACATGACGCTCCTGCGGTCAAAGGGCGGACGGCCTGGCGGGCACCCGGCGGAAAAGAAACCGGGCGCCGGTCGGGGGCCGACCGCGCGACGGGGGAGACACGCGGCCGACCCCGGGCCGGCGCCCGGGGGTGGAGCTACTTGGTGCTGCTGGTCTTACCGTACCGGCTCTCGAACTTCGCGACGCGACCGCCCGTGTCGAGGATCTTCTGCTTGCCGGTATAGAACGGGTGGCAGGCCGAGCACACGTCGGCGTGGATGACGCCGTTCTTCGCCGTGCTGCGCGTGGTGAACGTCTCCCCGCAGCTGCACGTGACCGTGGTCGGGCCGTAGGCCGGGTGGATGTCGGGCTTCATCGTCTGTCCTCTCGTGGCCCCGGGTCGACGAGGTCTCGTCGTGAACCGGAGCGCGGTAAGTATGCCACCGGGGTGTGCCCGCCACGAAATCGCGGTGGCGCGGCACCCGGACCGGACGCACTCCCCGGACAACGCCCGGACCGGTCAGTCGTCGCGCGATCCGCTCACGGCGGGAGTCGTCTTCTGGACCTCGAGCAGGAACTGGGTGTTGCTCTGGGTCTCGCGCAGCTTCGACAGCAGGAGCTCGATCGACTGCTGCTGGTCGAGCGCGTGCAGCACCCGCCGCAGCTTCCACACGATCTTGAGCTCCTCCCCCGACATGAGCAGCTCCTCCTTGCGGGTGCCCGACGCATCGACGTCGACCGCCGGGAAGATCCGCTTGTCGGCGAGGCGCCGGTCGAGCTTGCGCTCCATGTTGCCGGTGCCCTTGACCTCCTCGAAGATCACCTCGTCCATGCGTGACCCGGTCTCGACCAGCGCCGTCGCGAGGATCGTCAGCGACCCGCCGTTCTCGATGTTGCGGGCCGCGCCGAAGAAGCGCTTCGGCGGGTACAGGGCCGTCGAGTCCACGCCGCCGGACAGGATGCGGCCCGACGCCGGCGCCGCGAGGTTGTAGGCACGACCCAGCCGCGTCATCGAGTCGAGCAGGACGACGACGTCGTGGCCGAGCTCGACCAGCCGCTTGGCGCGCTCGATGGAGAGCTCCGCGATGATCGTGTGGTCCTCGGCCGGCCGGTCGAAGGTGGAGGCGATGACCTCGCCCTTCACCGATCGCTGCATGTCGGTGACCTCCTCGGGCCGCTCGTCGACGAGCACGACCATGAGGTGGACCTCAGGGTTGTTCGTGACGATCGCGTTGGCGATCGCCTGCAGCACCATGGTCTTGCCGGCCTTCGGCGGCGAGACGATGAGACCGCGCTGGCCCTTGCCGATCGGGGCGACCAGGTCGATCACGCGGTTGGTGAGGGCCGCCGGACCTACCTCCAGCCGGAGCCGGTCCTGGGGGTAGAGCGGGGTGAGCTTGGAGAACTCGGGCCGGTTGCGCGCCGCCTCGACCGGTCCGCCGTTGACGGTGTCCAGGCGGACCAGCGGCGTGAACTTCTCGCGGCGCTCGCCCTCCTGCGGCTGCTTCGTCGCGCCGGTCACGGCGTCGCCCTTGCGTAGGCCGTTCCGGCGGACCATCGACAGCGAGACGTACACATCGTTGGGCCCGGGAAGGTAGCCGCTGGTCCGGACGAACGCGTAGTTGTCCATCACGTCCAGGATGCCGGCGACCGGGACGAGGGCGTCGTCCTCACCGACCTCCGGCTCGACGTCGTTGTACTGGTTGCCCCCGCCGGGCCCGCGACCACGGTCGCGGCGATCGCGGAACCGGTCGCGCCCCCGGCGCCGGCGCCGGCCGTCATCGGGCCCGTCGCCGCGGTCCTGGTTCTGGTTCCGGTCGCCACGGTCCTGGTTCTGGTTCCGGTCGCCACGGTCCTGGTTCCGGTCACGGTCGCCACGGTCCTGGCTCCGGTCACGGTCGCCACGGTCCTGGCTCCGGTCACGGTCGCCGCGGTCCTGGTTCCGGTCACGGTCGCCGCGGTCCTGGTTCCGGTCACGGTTCCGGTCGGCGCCGTCAGCCGGCTCCTGCGTTGCGCTCTCTCGCGGCGCGCGCTCCTGCCGCGCGGTGGCCGGCTCGGCCGTCCGCTCGACGGCGGGTGCGTCGCCGGACGGTGCGTCCGGGGCGGAGGCGTCGACGGCGGGGCCCTGCTCACGACGCGCCCCGCCGCGGGGACGCTCGGTGGAGGCGCTGCTCGCCGCCCGCGCGCCGCCCTGGGCGCCGCCGATCGCGGCGACGAGGTCGGACTTGCGCATGCCGCTGGCGCCGGGGATGCCCAGCTGCTGGGCCAGCTGCTTGAGCTCGGGCAGGAGCATCGAGCTCAGCCCGGAGCCCTTGGCGGATGCGGCCGGCGCGGTATCGGTCTGTGTCACTAAGGATTCCCTTTACGACGGACCCTCGGATCGAGGGAGGGGATATCCGGAGGCTGCTCACGCACGCTTCCGGGAGCGTTCCGGTGCGGTCCGAAACCGCGGCGGATGCATTGAGTTCACGTCCGAGCGTGACCGAGGAAGGTCGATCAGCGGAGATCGTGGCAACCAAGCACCACCAGAACGCGGCCAGCATAACACCCACCCGGTTCGACGCCCCCACCACCGGGGTCGATCCCGGGGCAACCGGTCATGCCGCAGGCAGCGGCACCTCGCGCGCGCCGTACCCGGCGACCTCGACGCCCAGCACGACCCACTCCGGGCCCGGGTCCGGCAGGCGGCCGGAGGTCAGCTCATCGCCGAGCACGAGGATCGATGGCCCCGCGCCGGAGACGACCGCCGCGAAACCCTTGTCCCGCAAGGAGGTGACGAGCTCGGCGGTATGCGGATAGGCCGTGGCCCGGCACCGTTGGTGCAGACGGTCCTCGGTCGCGCTGACCAGCCTGCTCGGGTCCGTCGTGAGCGCATGAACGAGCAGAGCCGCACGGCCGACGTTGGCCGTGGCGTCGCCGAACGGCACCGAGGTCGGCAGCAGCGCCCGCGCTCGCGTCGTCAGCAGCTGGTCGGTCGGCACGAGCACGAGCGGGCGCACCTGCGGGTGCGGGGTGAGCCGGACGGCGTCTGCCAGGCCGTCCTCCTCCAGCCACGCCACGGTGAGGCCGCCGTACAGGGCAGCGGCGAGGTTGTCGGGGTGCGACTCGAAGGCGAGCGCGACCTGGAGGACGTCCGAGTCGGTCATGCGCTCGGGGCCGTCGTCGACCATCGCCCGGGCGAGCACGATGCCGCCGATCGCCGCGGCCGCGGAGGAGCCCAGCCCGCGGCCGTGCGGGATGCGGTTCGTCGTCCGCAGCACGAACCCAGGTACCTCGACACCCAGCCAGGCGAACCCCGCGCGCATCGCGCGCACGACCAGGTGCGACTCGTCACGGGGAACGTCGGCGCTCCCCTCGCCGTCGACCTCGACGAGCACTCCCGGATCATCCGTGACCATCGCGACGAGCTCGTCATACACGGCCAGCGCCAGACCGGCGCAGTCGAAGGCCGGGCCGAGGTTCGCGCTCGAGGCCGGGACGACGACGCGCACCGCCTCGCGTCGCAGGACGCTCATCAGCTGCCCAGGCCGAGGGCGCCGGCCACCGCGGCCGCATCGACCGGCACGACGACGGGCTGGGCCGCCGGGTCGACCGCCCACTGCGTGTCCTTGAGGCCGTGACCGGTCAGCGTGCACACGACCACCTGGCCCGGGTCGAGCAGCCCGGCGGCATGCCGCTTGAGCAGGCCGGCGACGCTCGCCGCGCTCGCCGGCTCGCAGAAGAGCGCCTCGCGGCGGGCCACGAACCGGTAGGCGTCGAGGATCTCCTCGTCGGTGACCGCGTCGATCACGCCGCCCGAAGCGTCACGAGCCCCGATCGCGCCGTCCCACGACGCGGGGTGGCCGATCCGGATCGCCGTGGCGATCGTCTCGGGATTCAGCACCGGCTCGCCGGACACGAGGGGCGCAGCGCCGGCCGCCTGGAAGCCCCACATGCGCGGGGTCTCGCATCGACCGTCGGCCGCGTACTCGGAGTAGCCCTTCCAGTACGCGGTGATGTTGCCGGCGTTCCCGACCGGCAGGCAGTGGATGTCGGGGGCGCGACCGAGCAGGTCGACGATCTCGAAGCTCGCCGTCTTCTGGCCCTCGATGCGGTAGGGGTTCACGCTGTTGACCAGCTCGACCGGGTAGTCGACGGCGAGCTTGCGCGCCAGCTCGAGGCAGTCGTCGAAGTTGCCCTCGATCTGCAGGAGCTGCGCGCCGTGGGCGATCGCCTGGGCGAGCTTGCCGAGCGCGATCTTGCCGCTGGGCACGAGCACCGCACACGTCATTCCCGCCTTGGCCGCGTACGCCGCCGCACTCGCCGACGTGTTGCCGGTGGAGGCGCAGATGACCGCCTGGGCACCGGCCTCGGCGGCCTTGGAGATCGCGACCGTCATGCCCCGGTCCTTGAACGAACCGGTGGGGTTGGCACCGTCGTACTTCAGCCACACCTCGCAGCCGGTCACCGCGCTGAGCACCGCGGCGTGCACGAGCGGCGTGCCGCCCTCGCGCAGCGACACGACGGGAGTCGCGTCGGTCACCGGTAGGCGGTCGCGGTACTCCTCGATCAGGCCGCGCCATTGATGTGCCACTGCTATGCCCCGCTCTCGCCCTCGACCCGCATGACTCCCAGCACCCGGCGCACCGTGTCGAGCCCGGCGAGCTGGTCGACCGTGGTGCGCAGCGCCTGGTCGCTGGCGCGGTGCGTGCGCACGACCAGTCCAGCCTCGTCCCCGTGGCCGTCCTGGCGCACGACCTGGATGCTCACCCCGTTGTCCGCGAACGCCGACGCGATGCTCGCCAGCACGCCGGGACGGTCCGCGACGGACAGGTTCACGTAGTAGCGCGTCTGGGCCGCACCCACCGGCAGGACCGGAAGCTTCGCGTACGTGCTCTCCCCCGGGCCTCGTCCGCCGCTGATCTTGTTGCGGGCGGCGGTGACGAGGTCGCCCAGCACGGCGCTCGCCGTCGGCGCTCCTCCGGCTCCGCGCCCGTAGAACATGACCTCCCCGGCCGACTCCGCCTCGATGAACACGGCGTTGAACGCGCCGCGCACACTCGCGAGCGGGTGGCTGCGCGGGATCATCGCCGGGTGCACCCGCACGATGACGCCGTCGGACGTGAGCTCGGCCACGGCGAGCAGCTTGATCACGAAGCCCATCTGCCGCGCAGCCCGGACATCCTCGGCCGTGACGCGGGAGATCCCCTCGCAGTAGACGTCGTCCAGCGTCACGCGGGTGTGGAAGGCCAGCTCGGCGAGGATCGCGGCCTTCGCGGCCGCGTCGTGGCCGTCGACGTCCAGGCTGGGGTCGGCCTCCAAATAGCCGAGCGACTCGGCCTCCTCGAACACGTCGGAGTAGGCCGCGCCGTCCTCGTCCATCTTCGTGAGCATGAAGTTGGTCGTTCCGTTGACGATCCCCATCACCCGCGTGATGCGGTCGCCGGCGAGCGACTCGCGCAGGGGCCGCAGCAACGGGATCGCTCCGGCGACGGCTGCCTCGAAGTAGAGGTCGACACCGTGACGCGACGCCACGTCGTACAACGTCGCGCCGTCTGCGGCGAGCAGCGCCTTGTTCGCCGTCACGATGCTCGACCCCGCGGCCATGGCCTGGAGGATGAGGCTGCGCGCGGGTTCGATGCCGCCCATGACCTCCACGACGATGTCGGCGCCGCTGCTCGCGACCGCGTTCGCGTCGTCGGTGACCAGGTCCGCAGGGATCCCGTCGCGGGCCCGGCCGGTGTCGCGCACGAGGACCGAGGTCAGCTCCACGGGGGCGCCGATCCGCTCCTCCAGGTCATGCGCGTTGTCGACGAGCAGGCGCGCGACCTGGGCACCCACCGTGCCGCCGCCCAGCAGCGCGACCGTGAGCGGGCGCTCGACGGCACCGGACGACATGCGTGCTCCTTCGACGAGGCGGACAGGCGGGGCCAAGCCTCTCAGGTCGGCCGCCGGGTCGGCCAACCCGGGCGACGTCGCGGGCCGGTCGCGCTCAGGCGCGCCTCCCCCACGTTGCCCGGCTCGGGCGCCACGATGTGAGCCGCGTGCCGTCGATGGAGAGGCCATCGGGCCGCGTGGAGGACGGATGAACACCGCTGCGCGCAAGCTCCTCGCCGAGTTCGTGGGCACCTTCTTGCTGGTCTTCCTCGCCGTCGGCGCCGCCGTGTTCGGCATCGCCGCGAAGGTGGGGACCGACGGCGCCGGCCCGGGCAACGGGATCGTCGGCGTCGCGCTCGCGTTCGGGCTGGTGCTGCTGGGCATCGCCTACGCGTTCGGCCCGGTGTCCGGTGCCCACGTCAACCCGGCCGTGACGCTCGGCATGTTGCTCGGCCGTCGCATGCCGACCAACGAGGCCGTCGGGTACTGGATCGCGCAGTTCCTCGGCGCCATCCTCGCCGGCGCGATCCTCAAGCTGTTCGTCTCCTCCTTCGGGGTGACGGACTACACCGGTGGCCTGGGAACCAACTCCTACGACAACGGGGCGATCAACCTCGCCGGCGCGTTCGTTCTCGAGGTGCTCCTGACCGGCGCCTTCGTGCTCGTGATCCTGCTGGTGACCGAGCGCGTCGCGGCTCCTGGTTTCGCCGGCATCGCGATCGGCCTCACCTTGACCCTCGTGCACCTCGTGGGCATCCCGCTGGACGGCACGTCGGTCAACCCCGCCCGCTCGTTCGGCCCGGCCCTGTTCGCGGGCGGGGACGCGCTGAGCCAGGTGTGGCTGTTCATCCTGGCGCCGCTGGTCGGATCGGTCGTCGCCGTCGTCATCTGGAAGCTCACGCGGTCCTCGGTCGAGGAGCCCGAGGCCCTCGTCGCTGGTTCCGAGCGCGAGTAGTCGTCCAGCCCAACCGCCGAGGCGCCTTCAATGGTCGTTTCGATGCGGGCAAACCGCCCACATCGGACACAATGACGACCATTGGAGGCGTCTCGCGGGTTAGGGGTCCCCGCTCTTAGCGCGTCTTTGGGTCAGGCGCCGGGGTCGAGCGCGAGCAGGTCGGCGATCGTCTCGCGGCGCAGCACCGTCGCCGTCGCCCCGTCTCGCGCGGAGACGACCGCCGGTCGCGGCAGGTAGTTGTAGTTCGACGCCATCGCCCGGCAGTAGGCCCCCGTCGCCGCCACGGCGAGCAGGTCTCCGGGCGCGAGGTCCCCCGGCAGCCACGCGTCGCGGACGACCACGTCGCCGGACTCGCAGTGCTTGCCGACGACGCGGCACAGGACCGGCTCCGCGGTCGACGCCCGCGACGCCAGCGCGACGGTGTACTCCGCGTCGTACAAGGCCGTACGGATGTTGTCGCTCATGCCGCCGTCGACCGACACGTACGTGCGCACCGCGCCCCGGTCGAGCTCCACGTGCTTGACGGTTCCCACCTCGTACACCGTGATCGCGGTCGGCCCGACGATCGCGCGACCGGGCTCGAACGCCAGGCGCGGCAGCTCCATGCCGGCGTCGGCACACTCCTTGCCGACGATGTCGCCGATCTGCGCCGCCATGTCGGCGACATCCAGCGGGTCGTCGGACTCCAGGTACGCGATCCCCATGCCCCCGCCGAGGTTGAGCTCGGCGACCTCGACGCCGTCCTCCTCGCGCAGTCGACGGGCGAGGGCGACGACCCGCGCCGCAGCCACCTGGAAGCCCGCTGCGTCGAAGATCTGCGAGCCGATGTGCGAGTGCAAGCCGGCGAACCGCAGGCTCGGCAGCGCGACGATCCGCCGCACCGCCTCCTGCGCCGCACCCGATGCCATCGACAGCCCGAACTTCTGGTCTTCGTGCGCGGTGGCGATGAACTCGTGCGTGTGGGCCTCGACGCCGACCGTCACGCGCACCAGGACCGACTGGACGATCCCGGCCCGCTGCGCCGCGTCGGCGATGCGGACCACGTCGTCGAACGAGTCGACGACGATCCGGCCCACGCCAGCGTCGACCGCCGCATCGATCTCCGCCATCGACTTGTTGTTCCCGTGCATGAGCAGCCGGTCCCCCGGCACACCCGCGCGCAGCGCGACGGCGAGCTCTCCTCCGGATGCGACGTCGATGCCCAGGCCCTCCTCCGCCACCCAGCGGGCGATCGTCGTCGTCAGGAAGGCCTTCGCCGCGTAGTAGACGACAGGCGCCCCCGCTGCGGCGTACGCGTCGCGGAAGCGGCGCGCACGGGCGCGGAGGTCGGCCTCGTCGAGCAGGAAGAGCGGGGTGCCGTACTCGGCGGCGGCATCGCGCACGTCGACGCCGCCCACGGACAGCGACCCGTCGGCGCCGCGCTCGCACGACGCCGGCCACACGTCAGGGGCGATCCGGTTCACGGCGTCGACGTCGACAGGTCGGTCGAGGGACGGGTGGGACCCGACGCCGTCGGCGTGCAGCGGACCGGCGGGATGAGCGCGCATGGGGCAAGGCTAGGGCCGGTCAATGCCGAGCAACCCATCCGCGGCTCGCTAGGCTCGCGCGGGACAGCGACGGAAGGACTTCCCCATCAAGCGCGCAGCCACGTCCGAGGCGCCTGTCGGCACCATCGGCAGTGGCATCGCCGATCTCCGCGAGGGATTCGCCCGCCCGCAGGTGTGGTGGGGCCTGAGCTGGCAGGCGATCCGCAGCCAGTACCGGCGGACCTACCTCGGGCCGTGGTGGATCACCGTCCAGCAGGTCATCTTCGTCGCCGGGCTGAGCCTGCTGTTCGGCATCCTGATGGGCCAGGACCTCAAGACGTTCATCCCCTACGTCGCCATCGGCTTCATCGCGTTCAACTGGATGACGGCCATGCTCGGCGGAGGGGCGACGTGCATCACGCTGAACAGCCCGAGCATCAAGACGTCGACCGGCCCGCTGTCGACCTATGCGCTGAGCAACTTCGCCAGCGCGACCATCCAGTTCGCCCACAACGCCGTCGTCATCGTGTTCGTGGTCGTCGTGTTCCAGGGATACGTCAGCTGGACGATCGTCGTCCTGCCGCTGGCCCTGATCGTCGTGGCCGTGAACGGCATCGCGATCGGGCTGTGGCTAGGACCGGTCGTCGCGCGCTACCGCGACGTCGGCCCGGTCGGCCGGCTCGGCGTCTTCCCCCGCGCGCTGCGCTGGGACGCCCCCGAC
>JAFIHP010000106.1 GCA_017849335.1 Actinomycetales bacterium
ACGGCTCCGCCGCCGCACCCGCCGCCGCCGCACCCGCCGCCGCACCCTCTTCGTTGAGCGGCGACCTGTGGCTGGACACATCGGACGTTCCGTCGCCACGACTCGCCGCTCGACGAAGGTGGGGGTCACGAGCTCCAGCTCGGGCCCTCGCCGCCGAGGGCCTCGACCAGGCGCCGTCCGACGAACCCGGCGTTGCGCCGGAGGACCTCCACGGGAACGCGGGGCAGGTTCTCCTCCCAGTCCAGGAAGGGCGAGCCCCGAAGCTGCAGGGCCCGGGCCGGTCGGCCGAAGAAGAACCAGTGCAGGTGGGCCCCGCCGTCCCCGATCTTGAAGGCGAACGCCCGGCCGACGGACGGCAGGGCCTCGGCCGCTGCGGATACAGCGACGAGCAGGCGTCCCATGTCGGCGGCGAGGTCGTCGGGCACGTCGGTGAGGTCGCAGTGCACGCGCCGCGGAACGAGCATGAGCTGAACGGGTGCCCCCGTGGACTCGGCGCTCGTCAGCACCCAGTCGTCGTTGCGCCAGGCCCACTCGGTGGCCCAGGGGGGCATCGTGGCGCTCGCGCACCAGCAGGTCGCCGGGTCCTCGCCGGCACGGTCGTCCTCCGCGTCGGCGAGCGGATCCAGCGGCTTCACCCGCAACGAGTCGAGCTCATAGGGGTAGACGAGCCAACCGGTCATCCCCTCGATCGCGACAGGCAGCCGGCCCTCGGCGTCGGTCGCGGCGGCGATCCGCGCGAAGTACTCCTCGGCCGACTCCGGTGCGTCGTCGTCCATCGAACGGTCCCTTTCCTCAGGATCCGGCCAGCAGGTCGGCGATGTCGGATGCTGGCGGGACCTCGAGCTGGTCGAACCGGCACGACGCCGGGTCGCGGTCCGGGCGCCAGCGCAGGAAGCCGGCCAGGTGCCGGAACCGCGGCCCTTCCATCTGCTCGTACGTGACCTCCAGGACGCGCTCGGGCCGCAGCGCGATCCAGGGCTGCTCCTTCTTCCAGCGACTGGCCTCGCCGGGCACCGACACGGTGGCCGGATCCGCGTCCCGCCACGGGTGGGGGGCGGCGTCGGCAGCCGTCAGCGGCTCGAGCTCGACGGCCAGTTCGGCACGCCGGGCAGCCGAGAATGCCGAGGCGGCCCCGACGTGGTGCAGCCGGCCAGCCTCGTCGTACAGGCCCAGCAGGAGGCTCCCGACCATCGGGGCGCCGTCAGGCCCCGGCCGCACGTGCGGTCGCCACCCGGCGAGGACGACGTCGGCGGTGCGCTGGTGCTTCACCTTCCCCTGGGCGCGGACGCCGGGCCGGTACGGGTCGGCGAGCGGCTTGACGATGAGCCCGTCCACGCCCGCCGACTCGAACCCGGTGAACCACGACAGCGCGACGGCGGGGTCGGTCGTGGTGGGCGTCAGGCGCAGCGGGGGAGACCACGGGGCAGCCAGGCTCGCCAGCCGTGCGTGGCGCTCCTGGTAGGGCTCGTCGAGGAAGGTGACGCCGTCGTTCTCGAGGACGTCGAACAGCAGCAGGCTGGCGGGCGCGGTTCGGGCGAGCCGCGCGATGTTCGGCCCGCCGGCCTCGGACCGTGGACGCAGCCGGGACGACAGCGTGCCGAAGTCGAGCCGACCCGATCGCTCAGCGACGATCTCTCCGCCGAGAACGGTCCCCGCCGGGACCTGGGCCAGCACGGTCTCGACCAGCTCGGGGAAGGCGTAGGCCAGATCGACCAGCTCACCGTCGCGGGAGCGTCCGCGTCCCTGCAGGACGACGTCGTCCGCCCTGCGGAAGACCAGGCAGCGGAAGCCGTCCCACTTCGGCTCGAACGCCACGCCCTCGCCGCTGGGCAGCGTGTGCCCGAGCGGCTTCGCGAGCATCGGCTCGATCGGCGGGATGAGGATCACGCGCGTACGACCTGCGCGCGCAGGAACAACGTGCCGTCGTCCTCCAGGACCTGCGACGGCGTGAGCCGGATCATCGGGTCCAGACCCCCAGGGACGTCGACGAGATGATCGGCGGGGCCGCCGCCGCGCAACCGCGGAACGATCGTCTGGAGCATCTCGTCGAGCAGCCCCGCGCGCAGGAGTGATCCCAGCAGGTGCGGTCCTCCCTCGCACTGGATGCGGCGCAGTCCTCGATCGGCGAGGACCGCGACGACGCGGGAGAGGTCCACATGGCCCGACCCGCACGGCACGACCTCGACCCGCGCCCGGAGGGACTCGTCGGCGGTGGCTGCCGCCTCCTGTGTCGTGAGCGCGATCGGGGTGACGTGCTCCTCGGTCGACTCGGCGAACAGCCTCAACGTCGAGGGGAGATCGAGGGTCGCGGTGACGATCGCCAACGGCCGTTTCGACGGCCGGTAGTCCTCCGTACGGACGGTGCCGGCGCACACCAGCACGACATCGGCAGTCCGTCGGGCGATGCGGAAGACCCGTTGGTCCGCGTCGTTCGAGATCGAGCCGGACACTCCGTCACCGCCCCGGATCGCGCCGTCGAGCGTGGTCACGAAGTTGGCCCGGACCCACGTGCCCGACGGGGGGAACGCGTACGCCGTCGTCAGGTCCTCGTCGGTGAGCTCGGGCGCCGCCTCGACGGTCGCGGGCAGGAGTCGTCGCACCGCCCGATCGTCGCACGAATAGGCTCCCGGCGTGCCCGCCTCGCTGACCGGCCGACAGCCGGAGGTCACCGCGGCGCAGATCGTGGAGGAGCTCGTCCCGCCGCCTCACTTCTCGGCGGAGCGGTTCGACACGTACCTCCCGGACCCGACGCAGCCGACGCAGGCCGCGGCCGTCAGCGCCCTGCGAGCGTTCGCCGAGCGCATCGCCCGCCCGGTGACGCGCCGTTCGCTGTTCCGGCGGGCCGCACCGCCGGAGGGGCGGGCCGGGATCTACCTCGACGGCGGGTTCGGGGTCGGGAAGACGCACTTGCTGGCCTCGCTGTGGCACGCGGCGCCGGCTCCCAAGCGGTTCGGAACCTTCGTCGAGTACACGAACCTCGTCGGGGCGCTGGGCTTCCGCGCGGCGGTCGAGGCCCTGTCCACCGCCCGCCTGGTGTGCATCGACGAGTTCGAGCTGGACGACCCCGGCGACACCGTGCTGATGTCGACGCTGCTGGGGGAGCTGGTGTCGGCGGGCGTGTGCCTCGCTGCGTCGTCGAACACTCTTCCGGACCGGCTCGGCGAGGGCAGGTTCGCCGCGGACGACTTCCTCCGCGAGATCCAGGGCCTGTCGGCCCACTTCGACGTGCTTCGTGTCGACGGTGACGACTATCGGCACCGTGGTCTGGCAGCCGCTCCGCAGCCGTCGACCGACGCGCAGGTCCGCGCCGCCGTGGAGACGGTGCCCGGTGCTGCGCTCGACGACTTCACCGGCCTGGTCGCGCACCTGGGAGCGGTCCACCCCTCGCGCTACGGCCCGCTGGTCGACGGGGTGACGGCGCTCGGCCTCACCGGCGTCCGGCCGCTGGCCGACCAGGCGCAGGCCCTGCGCGTGGTCGTGCTGGTCGACCGGCTCTATGACCGTGACGTGCCGGTCGTCGCGAGCGGGGTTCCCCTGGACCAGGTCTTCAGCCCGGAGATGCTGCGTGGCGGGTACCGCAAGAAGTACTTCCGCGCGGTGTCCCGGCTCGTGTCGCTTGCCCGCGACGGTCACGCGATGGTTGGGTGACCGCCATGGACCCGTCCGGCATCATCAGTGGCCTCTTCGCAGGCATCATCATCGGCCTGATCGCCCGCATCCTCGTACCGAGCATGCAGCCCATCGGCTGCATCGTCACGATCATCATCGGCATCATCGGAGCGTTCGCCGGCCTGTTCGCGGCCGACGCGCTCGGGTACGGCGACTCGTTCTGGCTGGTGTTCCTCACCCAGATCTTCATCGCGGTCGTGCTCGTGGCCATCACGGCTGCGCTCTTCCGACGATCGACCGTCGACTAGCGCGGGACGCACCCGGCCGGAGTGACGCTCGGGTGCGTCCGGTAGTCTTCCCCGGTCCCGCAAGGGACCCCGAGGGCGATTGGCGCAGGGGCTAGCGCGCTTCCTTGACACGGAAGAGGTCACAGGTTCGATTCCTGTATCGCCCACTCGAAGACCCGCTGCGATCCAGCGGGTCTTCGTGCATTCAGGGCGGCATCGCCAGGCGGCTGCAGAACCTCATGAACCACGTCGCCGTCACCGCGCCTCACGTCGTCGGCCGGCGTGGTGGGGGAGACCTTCGCGTGTGTTCGGCTGAGCCTCGAGGAGCTGAGGTCCCGGCGGGTGCGGATCGGCGCCATCCGCGCGAACCCCGCAGCCGAGATCATCAACGAGACGCCGAACGGCTTCGCATCGGCGGTCATGACCGCCAATGACCGGCCATTCTGGTCATGATCGAGCAATAGCCCTCGGTCATTGACCGTATGACCACATGAAAATGGGCAAATCACCCACCAATTGACCAGTCTGACTGACGAGCATGACCGGTCACGCCAGTCATGGATGGTCAACTGCGTTGCTCAGTCATGTCCGGATTGACTGGTCAGGACTGATGGATGCACTCCCATGACCACGG
>JAFIHP010000107.1 GCA_017849335.1 Actinomycetales bacterium
CGTTGCTGGGCTGGCGTGCGGGCGTCCTGGCCGCGGTCGTGGCGTTCTGCGCCGTCGAGATCTGGCGCGGGCGCTCGGTCACCTCCTACGGCGGGCCGGGACAGGTGGAGACGCGACGCTCGTCCGGGATCATGCCGCGGCGCACCTACTGGGCCGTGGGCGCGTCGATGTGCTACATCGGCGCGGAGTTCTGCATCAGCCTGTGGGGCGTCCAGCTCATCGAGGAGCGGGCCGGTCTCAGCGCGGCGGCCGCGTCGGCGGGACTGGGGACGTTCCTCGGCGGGCTGTTCGTCGGCCGCGTCCTGGGCTCCGGACCGGCCCGACGCCTCGACTCCGAGGTGCTCCTGCGCTGGGTTCTCGGAGCCGGGATCGTCACCTTCGGCCTGACCTGGGTCGCGGCGAGCGCGTGGCTCCTGCTTCCGTCGTTCTTCCTCACCGGTGTCGCCCTGTCGTTGTCGTACCCGCTGACCCTGGCTCGGGTCCTGCGTGCCGCCGGCGGTCGCGTTGACCGGGCGGCCGCGATCAACCTCGCCGCGAGCACCGCGGCGATCGGGGCGGCACCGTTCGTCCTGGGCGGGCTGGCGGGAAGCGTCAGCGTCCACGGGGCGTTCCTGATCGTCCCGGCCCTCCTGCTCGTCGCACTTCTGCTCGTCGTCCTGGTCCCCGTCCCTGACGTCGACTAGGGCGCAGGCCGCCGCCCGTCGCGAGGATCGTCGACGTCCGAACCGGTCCCGATCCGACCAACCTCGTGTACCGTGGTTCCGGAATCGTTACCACCTGTGTCGCGAGGGAGCCCCCGTGGTCTACGTCGACCCTGACGTCCGCCGACTGCTCGACTCCGTCGACCCGGCCGCGCGCGACTTCACGAACCTCACTCCCGCGCAGCTGCGCGCCAACGCCGAGCTCACGGTCCAGGACATGCGTCCGCCCGTGGACCTGCCCGAGGTGCGCGACCTCGACATCCCCACGCGCGACGGCTCCGTGGCGGCGCGGCTGTACCGGCCGTCCCTCGAGACCGCCCTGCCGCTCCTGGTGTTCTTCCACGGGGGCGGCTGGGAGCTCGGGTCGCTGTCGCTCGTCGACCGGATGCTCCGCCGCCTGGCGCGTGACGCGCTCGTGTCCATCGTGAGCGTCGACTACCGGCTGGCGCCCGAGGACCCCTTCCCGGCGGGCCTGCACGACTGCTACGACGCGACGACCTGGGTGGCCGCGCACGTGCACGAGCTGGGGGGCAGCGGCTGGCTCGCGGTCGGCGGCGACTCGGCCGGCGCGAACCTCGCTGCGGCGGTGGCGCAGCTGGCGCGGGACGTGGACGGCCCGCAGGTCGACCACCAGCTCCTGGTCTACCCGGTCGTGAGCCGCGACTTCACGACCGCGTCCTACGAGCGGTTCGCAGACGGCTACTTCCTGACTCGGGCGGCCATGGAGCACTACTGGCAGACGTACGTCGGAGACGACCGGCCGAAGTACGCGGAGCTCATGTCCGGGGTCGAGCTCGCCGGTCTGCCGGCAGCGACCGTGGTGACCTGCTCGCTGGACCCCCTCGCCTCGGAGGGCGAGAGCTATGCGAAGGCGCTGGACGACGCCGGCGTGCCCACGGTGCTCGTGCAGTTCGGCGGGCTGATCCACGGCATCTGGTACCGCGACGGAGTCAGCGCAGCGGCCCATCGGTTCGGACTGGCCCTGGCTGGCGAGCTTCGTCGCGCAGCCGGGCACGACGACGTGTGAGTGCGACGCCCGCCGAGCCAGGCTCGGCCGAAGGAGGACAGGCATGAGTCCCATCCGTGTCGGAGTCATCGGTGCAGGCAGCTGGGCAGTTGCCTCGCACCTGCCCAACCTCGTCCGGCACCCGGACGTCGAGCTGGTCGCCGTCGCCCGCAAGGGACCCGACCAGCTGCGTCGTGTCCAGGAGCGGTTCGGGTTCCCGATCGCGTCCGAGGACTACCGCGACGTCCTCGACGCCGGCGTCGATGCGTGCGTCGTCGCCAGTCCGGCGTCGTTCCACCGGGAGCACGCCGGGGCCGCCCTCGCGGCCGGCGCGCACGTGATGTGCGAGAAGCCCTTCACGATCGACCCACGCGAGGCGTGGGAGCTCGTGGACATCGCTGATCGGGCTGACCGTCGGCTCATCGTGGCATTCGGTGCCAACTACCTGCCGATGGTGCGTCACGCCAAGCGGCTCATGGACGAGGTGGGCATCGGTGAGCTCGAGCAGATGAGCATCGTGATGTCGTCGACCACGCGCGAGCTCCTCTCGAGCACCGGGTCGTACCCGCAGGCCGACCAGGACGCCGTCCCCGAGACCTCGACGTGGACCGACCCGGCGGTCGCGGGCGGTGGGTACGGCCAGGCCCAGCTCAGCCACGCCCTGGGCCTGGGCCTGTGGCTGACGGGCGCGAGGGTCGAGTCAGGGTTCGCGTTCATGTCCGCGCCCGGTGGTGCCCGGGTCGAGTTGCACGATGCGATCACCTACCGGTACGACGGGGGAGCGATCGGAGTCCTGTCCGGCGGATCAGCCCACCTGGGGGCGGACGCGAACAAGCACGCCCTCGAGGTCCGGGCGATCGGCACGCGAGGCCAGCTCCAGATCGACCTGCAGCGCGAGATCGTCTCGCTGTTCCACGACGGCGAGCAGCAGTTCCTGGACGTCGAGGACGGCGACGGCGCCATCCACTGCCAGGGGCCGATCGACGCGCTCGTAGCCGCCGTTCGCGGCGATGTGGAGCGGGACGAGTCGCCGGGCGAGCTCGGTGCGCGCACGGTCGAGGCGCTCGACGTGGCGTACCGGAGCGCGCAGACGGGGCGGGTCGAGCACCGCTGACGGTGCAGGCAGATGGTCGATTCGGTTGACAGCCCGACCCTCGATGGTATCGTTTCCAGTATCGTTACAGACGAACCGGAGGACGCATGCCCACGATCGAGCGGATCGAGACCATCCCCCTGCGCGTGCCGCTCAAGCATCTGTACAAGGGCAGCTACTACAAGATGCGCAACCGGTGCACGATCATCACGCGCATCCACACGTCGGACGGTGTCGTCGGCCAGAGCTACAACGCCGACACCGACGAGGAGCAGCACGAGGTCCTGTCGATCATCCACGACGAGATCGCCCCGCTGGTCGCCGGTCTCGACGTGACCGAACCGGAGCGTGTGTGGCACAGCATGATCCCGGTCACGCTGGACCAGCTCCGCGACCGTGCCATCCCGATGCAGGCCATCGCCTGCGTCGACAGCGCGGTGTGGGACGCGATGGGCAAGGTCGCCGGCCTGCCCTTGTGGAAGTTGTGGGGCGGCTTCCGCGACCGCATCCCGACGATCGCCATCGGCGGGTACTACGGCAGCAGTGAGGAGGACCTCGAGAGGGAGCTGGAGTTCTTCTCCGGCACTCACGGACTGGTCGGCATGAAGTTCAAGATCGGTGCCCGGCCCCCGGCTGAGGACGCCGCGCGACTGCTGTTCGCGCGCGATCGCGTGCCGGACGACTTCATCTTCGTCGTCGACGCCAACCAGGGCTACACCGTGCCGGAGGCCCTGGCGTTCCTCGACTTCATCCGCGACGAGGTCAACCTGCGCTGGTTCGAGGAGCCGACGCGCTGGCACGCCGACTGGCGTGGGCTCCGCGACGTCCGCCTGCGCGGCAACGTCAACGTTGCCGCCGGTCAGAGCGAGATCAGTCGCGTGGGCATGCGCGAGATGATGCTCAACGGCGCGATCGACGTCTGCAACTACGACGCGTCCTGGGGCGGCGGACCGACCGAGTGGCGACGGGTCGCGGCGCTGGCCGCCAGCTTCGAGGTGCAGCTCGGCCATCACGAGGAGGCCCAGGTCGCCGCCCCGCTGCTGGCCTCGGTGCCGCACGGGACCTACGCCGAGGTCTTCTCGCCGAACCGCGACCCGATCTTCTGGAACCTCCTCGCGAACCGCGGCGACTTCGTCGACGGGAACTTGCTGCTGCCGACCGCACCGGGTTTCGGGTGGGAGCTGGACGAGGACTTCATCGCGCAGTACCGCGTCGATTCCTAGCGAGTATCAGGACGTTTCGGCAGTCTGATGCCTGCACGCGTGCGCTAGGGTTTCGAGAATCCGAACCGATACGTGGGGGGCCCGATGCAGGACGGCGGACGCGAAGGTCCCGTCACGATCCGCGACGTGGCCGAACGTGCCGGCGTAGCGCTCTCGAGTGTCTCCCGCGTCCTCTCCGACCATCCCGACGTGTCCCCGCGCATGCGCAAGCGCGTCGAGGACGCTGCCGAGGCGCTGGGCTACCAGCCGGACATGCTGGCCCAGTCGCTGCGGAGCGGATCGACGCGGACCGTCGGCTTCCTCATCCGAGACATCTCGAATCCGCTGTTCGCCGTCATCGCCCGTCGCAGCGAGCAGGAGCTCCGCGCAGCCGGATACTCCATGCTGCTGATGAACTCCGACGGCGACATCGCCGTCGAGGCGCTCAACCTCGAGGTGCTGCGCCGGCGTCGTGTCGACGGCCTCATCGTGTCGCTGGAGTCCGAGGTCGCGCCGGGGACACGCACGGGACTCGAGCGGTTCAACGGACCGATCGTGCTGCTGGACCGAGAGGTCGACGAGCTCGGCCTCGGCGCCGTGCTGTGCGACCACTACTCCGGCGTGCATGCGGCCACCACCGACCTGCTCGCCCGAGGGCACCGCAAGATCGCCCTGATCACCGGGTCGATGGACGTGCGCTCCACGCGCGAGCGCCTGCGTGCCTACCGCGACGCCTTCGCCGACGCCGGCGCGGATCCGGAGGACGCGCTGTTGTCGATCGGCCAGTTCACCTCGGACTTCAGCAAGTCCGAGGTGATCCGACTCATGTCGCGTCGCCCCGAGCCGACGGCGCTGATCACCGGCGGCGTCCTGACGACCGCCGGCGCGATCCGGGCGCTGTCCCAGCTCGGACGCACGCCGGGGGAGGATGTCGCGTTCGTGGCGCTCGACGAGTGGCCGCTCTTCGACGTCTCGACCCCGAGCCTGGCCTCGGTCGCCCGAGATCCCAACGAGATCGGCACCACGGCGGCCCGGCTCATGCTCGACATGCTCGGCGGGGGCGAGGCGACGACCATCACCGTTCCCACGACCTTCACGCCTCGCGAGAGCCTGACCACGATCCGCGGTGCCCGTCGGTCCGCCACCGGACGAACGTCGACCACGCGAACGGCCGCTCCGGCGGCCGCGAAGCGCGCCGCGGCCAAGCGATAGCGCGGCGTCGCGGGAGCGGCCCGCACGCGATGGCGGCTCAGTGGATGAGGAAGCCGCCGTTGATGTCGAGGACGGCCCCGGTGACGAACCCGGCCCGCTCCGAGCACAAGAACGCCACGGCGTCCGCGACGTCCTGAGGGTCTCCGAGCCGGCCGACCGGCACGCGATCGGCGAGGTCAGCGATGTTCGCCACCATGTCCGTGGCGATGAGGCTGGGAGCGAGGGCGTTCGAGGTGATGCCGAACGGCGCGTACTCCGACGCGAACGACTTGGCGAGGGCCATGACGCCGCCCTTCGACGCGGCGTACGCGGCCATGCTCTTGGAGCCGCCCGTGATGCCGGCGCTGGAGCCGATCGTGAGGACGCGGCCGTACCCCTGCTCGCGCATCAGGGGCAGGACAGCGCGCGCCACGAGGAAGGCGCCGGTCAGGTTCACCGCGATCGTGCGAGACCACATCTCGATCGAGGTCTCCTCCAACGCCTCCACGTGGAAGACGCCGGCGTTGAGCACGAGGATCGACGGCGTGCCGGCCTCCTGCTGCACGTAGTCGACGAACGCCGCCACCGAGCTCTCGTCGGTGACGTCGAGGACAGCGTTCAGGCAGCCGGGAACCTCGGGGAGCACGATGTCTCCGACCACGACGGTGGCGCCGAGGCCGGACAAGGTCTCCGCGATCCGGCGGCCGATGCCCTTGGCGCCTCCGGTGACGATCGCCGTGCGTCCGGTGAATCCTTCGAGCTCCACGTGCTCTCCTCGTGTCGGTGCCGGGTTCGGCAGGTCGTCAGCGGTTGATGAGGACGGTGCGCAGGACCCGACCCGAGCCGAGGTCCTCCAGCGCGGCGTTGGCCTCGTCGAGCGGCCGGGTCGACGCCGTGAGGTGGTCGGTCACGAGGGCGCCCGCCTGGACCAGGTCCAGGACGTCGACGATGTCCTGCCGCACGAATCCGCGGCTGCCCAGGAGGGACAGCTCGCGCCAGACGAAGTCCGTGGCCGACGCGGTGAACTGGCCCAAGGACGTCCCGACGAGCACGACGCGCGCGCGGAAGCCCGCGATGTCGATCGCGAACCGGTCCATCGCGGGGTCGCCTACGCACTGCACCACGACGTCGGCCTGGTCGCCCATGGCGCGGCGCACCGCGTCCGGCCCCTCGTCGGACCGCACGAGGACGTCGGCGCCGAGGCGTTCGGCGAGCTCCAGCTTCGGGGTGCTCCGCCCGATCGCCACGACCCGCGCGCCCAGGTGCTTGCCGATCTGGATCGCGTTGCTGCCGATGCCGCCGAGGCCGAGCACGGCGAGCGTCTCGCCAGGCTGCACGTGGCCGATGCGCGTGAGGGCGTGGAACGGCGTCGCGAGAGCATCGGTCGCGACGGCGACCGTCGCCGCGTCCAGCGCAGGGGAGACGGGGACGAGCGTCGACAGCGGGCGCACGACGTAGTCGGCGAAAGCGCCGTCCAGGTCGACTCCCATGCGCCGGATGTCCGGTCCGATGTTCTCTGCACCGGCACGGGCCCAGCGGGAGTCGGCGGGGCCGGAGATGTAGTAGATCGCGACCTGACGTCCGACCCAGTCGGCGTCGGCGTCGTCGCCGACCGACACCACGTGCCCGGCCGCCTCGTGCCCCGGGACGACCGGTAGCTTGTCCGCCCCGAAGCCGCCCTTCTGCAAGAACGCGTCGGACCCGCAGACCCCGCAGGCGTCCACGCGAACCAAGGCCTCGCCCGCGGCGGGAACGGGAACCGCACGGTGCTCCAGGCGTAGTGGAGCGCCGACGGCGGGAAGGACGAAGCTGCGGCCCGTATCCGACGAGGAGGTCCTCGATCCGGCCACCGCGCTCTCCCGTCATCGGATCCGCCTGTCGGAGCACGGGTTGATGTGTTCTGCTGCCCGTACGATAGCGATACGCTAGTCTCGTTAGCAATCCTTTCCGGGAACCTTTCCAGGAGTGCTCGATGACACCCGTCGCCCTCGTCCACCCGTACTGGGACTTCTGGGCTTCGTCGGTGCCGGGCGACTTCCGGGCGGACCGCGAGCGCCTCCTGGCGCGGGCGGCTGCCGCACTCGGTCCCGGCCTGGACGTCGTCGCCTGCGAGCTGGCGGGCGACGAGTCCGAGGCGAGGGCCCTCGTCGACCGCTGCCAGCGGGCCGATGTGGTCGTCGTGGTGTCCACGATGGCCGTGCCTCCGGCCACGACGATGGCGCTGCTCGACGAGCTGCCGGATCTCCCGGTGGTCGTCTGGGCGCTGCACGAGGACCCGCGGCTGCCGGTCGACTTCTCCCATTCGGACATCACGACGCGCGGTGCGACGGTGGGAGCGCCGATGGTCGTCAGCGCCCTCGCCCGGGCGCACCGCCGGTACGACGTCGTCATGTCCGACCTCGCCGGCGCCGCCGCGGCGCGCGAGGCCGTCGACTGCGCCGCCGCTGCCGGGACCGTGCGCGGGGCGACGATGCTCCGGATCGGCACGGCGATGCCGGGCTACACCAGCGTCCAGGCGACCGACGACGAGCTCGCCCCGCTGGGGATCCGCTCGGCCGTGGTGTCGCCGGAGGAGCTCGCCGCCCGGGTCGGCGACGTCACCTCCGCGCAGGCGTCCGCCGTCCGCGCGCAGCTCGACGAGGAGTTCGCGTTCGACGACGACGTGGACCTCCGGGCGGGCGACCGCATCGCCCGGGTCGAGGTCGCTCTCGACGCGCTCGTCCGGGAGACCGGTGCACGAGCCGGCACGCTGAACTGCCACGTGCCCGCCCTCCGGTTCGCCGACGACGTCGGCGTGTGCCCGTGCCTGGCACTGGGACGGCTCACGACGCGGGGGGTCCCGTGGACCTGCAGCGGCGACGTCGTCACCTCCGTGGCCATGCTCACCGTGCAGGCGCTCGGGCTGCCGACCCTGTACCACGAGGTCGAGGCGGTCGACTACGAGCGTGACGAGGTCGTGCTGGCGAATACGGGGGAGCACGACCTCCGGCTCGCCCCGAGTCGGCCCGTGCGGCTCGCGCCCGACGCCTGGTACACCGGCGATCCCCTTGTCAGCCCGTGCGCGCAGTTCTCGATCGGCGCGTCGCCGGCCTCCCTGGTGGGCTTCGTGCCGGTCGACGGGATGCGCTGGATCGTGGCGGACGGCGACTTCACCGGGTCGCAGTACCCCCGTACCGGAACGCCCAACGCCGGCTTCCGGTTCGCGAGCGGACACGTCACGGACGCGTGGCCCCGCTGGCTCGCGGCAGGAGTCGTGCACCACTCCGCGGCGACGAACGCCCGGGTCGCGGACCGCGTCGTACGCATGGCCCGGCACCTCGGCGGCGACGTCGTCGCTGTCTGACCAGTCCACCCGGGACGGTCTGACCGCCTCGGACCACGAGAGGAATCACATGACGAAGAGCCAGAAGACCGCCGTGGTGACCGGCGCCGCCAGTGGGATCGGCCGCGCGACGGCCCAGCGACTCCACCGAGACGGTGCGGACGTCCTCGCCGTCGACCTGAACGAGGCGGGCTTGGCAAGCGACGACCTCGCCGGGATGCGCACTCTCGCCGTGGACCTGTCGACCGAAGCGGGCCGCGATGCGGTCGTCGAGGCGGCCGGGGCGGCGGACATGCTGGTGAACGCAGCCGGCCTGATCCGCCTGAAGCCGATCCTCGACTTCACCGTCCAGGACATCCGCGACATCTACGCGGTCAACGTCGAAGCGGTGTGGGACCTCTGCTCGCGGATCGGTCGGGTCATGCCCAGCGGCGGCGCGATCGTCAACGTCAGTTCCGTATCGGCGAAGCTCCCGTCAACGCAGGAGACGGCCGTGTATGCGTCGTCCAAGACGGCCGTGCTGTCGATCACCAAGTCGTTCGCCTACGCGTTCGCGCCCCGTGGCGTCCGGGTCAACGCCGTCTGCCCCGGCATCATGGACACCCCGATGCAGGACCTCGTGATCGCCAAGCTGGCCGAGATCCGCGGCGTCACGCCCGAGCACATCGCCGACGTTCGCATGGCCACCGTCCCCCTCGGACGTGGCGCGCACCCCGACGAGTGCGCGGGACTGATCGCGTTCCTGCTGTCCGACGAGGCGGCGTACATGACCGGGCAGGCCATCAACCAGACGGGCGGGATGGTGAACTGGTAGGACCTGCGGAAAACCCTTGACATCGGCACCTGGGTGCACGAGAGTAGTCGAACTGGAAAGGATTCCGGAAATCAGCTGACGACGTCGTCCTGCGGATCCGGCGTCGCACTCTCGTCACTAGTGGACGGCAGGTGAAATCCGTGGGCAGGGTCAGGGTCGGCGTGATCGGCGCCGGCAGCTGGACGATCTCCAGCCACCTGCCGAACCTCCTCCGGCACCCGGACGTCGAACTCGTCGCGGTGTCGAGGAAGGGCCCAGACCTGCTGGCGTGGGTGAAGGACGAGTTCGGGTTCGCCGTCGCGTCCGAGGACTATCGCGATGTCCTGGACGCTGACGTGGATGTCTGCGTCGTCGGTAGCCCGTCGGCGCTCCACTTCGAGCACGCCCGCGCGGCGCTGGAGTCCGGGGCCCACGTCATGTGCGAGAAGCCGTTCACCGTCGACCCGGGCGACGCGTGGGAGCTGGTCGCCACGGCCGAGCGCGTACACCGGCACCTCGTCGTCGCCTTCGGCTGGAACTACCAGCAGGTGGCGCAGGCGGCCCAGGCGTTCATGGCCGATGGCGGCATCGGTGAGCTCGAGCAGATGAGCGTGACGATGTCGTCGGTCACGCGGGAGCTGCTGTCGAACACCGGGGCGTATCCTGGGGCGTCCGACCACGCGGTTCCGGAGTCGCGCACCTGGACGGATCCGTCCGTGTCGGGCGGCGGGTACGGCCAGGCACAGCTCTCGCACGCCCTGGGCCTCGCGCTGTGGCTCACCGGGGCCCGTATCGACTCCGGGATCGCGCTCATGTCAGCGCCGATGGACGCCCCTGTAGAGCTGCACGACGCCATGACGATGCGGTTCGACAACGGTGCGATCGGCGTGCTGTCGGGCGGCTCCTCGCATCTGGGCGCGAGCCGGTACTCGCACGCGCTCGAGATCCGGGCGATCGGCAGCGAGGGCCAGATCATGGTCGACACCGAGCGCGAGGCGGCGTGGCACTACCGCGACGGCCGAGAGCGCGCGGCAGAACTGCCGCCCGGCTCGGGCCGGCAGGACTGCGTCGGACCCATCGACGCGATCGTCGCCGCCGGCCGGGGCGAGCCGTTCGAGAACGCCTCTCCCGGCGAGCTGGGGGCACGAACGGTGGAGGTCCTCGACATCGCGTACCGGAGCGCGCGCTCCGGACGCCTCGAATCACGACGCACGACACCATCCACGAACGGACGAGGAGACGGATCCGCACATGACGAATGAAGGCAGCACGACCATCGAGTACCTGCCGTCGATCGGGCGCCGGGTACGCCTGGGCTCGTGGGACGACCAGCGTGTGTCGACCTACGCCAAGATCCACGACGCGATCGACGCGGGCGACTGGGACTTCGGCGCCGAGCTCGCGGCCTACTTCGTCGACGAGGCGAGCGTGTGCTACGGGATCTACCGGCAGTGGGTGCCGGACCTGCGGGCGTTCCTCCGCGAGAACGGGATCGACGCGCAGGAGCTGGCGGAGATCGACCGGGGCATCGTCGCGAAGCTCGACCTGCCCGAGGGGGATCACTGGGATGCCGCGCTTCAGTGGCACAAGGTGCGCACCCAGGGGGAGGAGCTTCTGAAGGCCATGCACCTGCACGAGGCCGACCGGGCGCACGAGCAGCTGGTCGAGCTGAAGGAGACCTGGCGTCGCTGCCACGACCGCGACGTCGACCACACGTACGGGCTCATGAGCGCCATCGTCGAGCGCCTCGGCGAGGAGTCGATCGGGCGCATGTGGGACCGGGTGATCCTCCCGCTGTTCATCTGGCGGTACGAGAAGTTCGACATCGACAAGAGCCAGTGGGCGGACGCCCTCGACACGCTCATGCTCGTGGCATGCGAGGCGATGCGCGGGCATCTGGTCGGCCCGGAGCGGACGGGCGACTTCGAGCTCATCGAGACCGACGATCGCTACATCCTCCGGTTCGACCCGTGCGGCTCGGGCGGGCGTACGGTCCGCGGTGACGTGATCGAGGGCACCCCGCCGCGGATGGAGGCCCCGTACAACTGGACGGTCTCCGCGGAGCCGCACCCGTGGAACCACTTCCAGACCGGCGTGTGCCACTACTGCACCCACTGCATCCGGCTGATGGAAGAGCTGCCGATGGACCGCTTCGGCTACCCGGTCCGGGTCGTCGACCCGCCCCGGTACGGCGTCCCCGACGCGGACGGCCAGCCGGTGAAGTGCCAGTGGCAGATGTTCAAGGACCCCACCAACGTCCCGGCCGAGTACTACGAGCGCGTGGGCCGGACGAAGCCGGCCGTCTTCGGCTCGGTCGCGCTGGGCTCGCCGTCCCTGGGCGAGGTCACCGTCGCCATGCCGGGCAGCGGCTGACGGACCGGCGCGGACGCGGGCGCCGCGTCCGCGCCGGTTCATAACAGAACGGCTGCGGTCTGCTCAGTTCCCTTGACACAGGGCGGACGCACCCCAATAGTTGCGCTAGTTCTGGAAAGGGTTCCAGAAACGCATCCAGAGAGGTCGGACATGGATTTGCACAGAACTCGAAAGCTCGGAGTGGCGGGCGTGGGGGCGCTGTCGCTGGTCCTGCTCGCCGCGTGCAGCAGCTCCTCCAGCGACACGTCGTCGTCGGCGGCCGCGAGCGAGGCCCCCGCGGCCACGTCGGCGGCCCCCGCGGAGTCGGCGGCCCCCGCCGAGTCGTCCGCACCGGCAGCCACGGCCACCGACGCCGCTGGCCCGGCGGTCGTCGAGCCCGGGAGCGGAGCCGGCCTGAAGATCGGCTACATCTCCCTCGGTGACTCGCTGCCGTTCGTCAAGCTCGTGTCGGACAGCATCAAGGCCGCCGCGGACACCGCGGGTGCCGAGCTGCTCTTCTGCGACTCGCAGCTCGACCCGGCCAAGGCCCTCGACTGTGCCCGCAACTTCAAGACCCAGGGCGTCCAGGGCATCTTGAACTTCCAGCTCGATGAGAAGGCCGCCAAGCAGATCTGCGAGGCCGGCCCGGATGTCCCCGTCATCGGCATCGACATCCACCAGCGTCCGTGTGAGAAGGCCTTCATGGGCGCGAACAACACGCTCGCCGGTGAGGTCGCCGGCGAGGCGCTCGGCAACTTCTACAAGGAGAAGTTCAACTGCGAGTACGACGCGTTCGTCAAGGGCGAGCAGCCGGCTGCCGGCGAGGTCACCAAGATGCGCGCTGATGGCGTGGTCACCGGCTTCGAGAAGGTCTGCGGCCCGATCCCGGCGGACAAGCTTCGTGCCGTCAACCTCGGCAGCACCACCGACGACGGCCGCGCGGCCTTCGCCGACACGCTGACCGCCCTGCAGGGCAAGACCAACATCGCGGTGTCGTCGATCAACGACGACACGGGCCTGGGTGTCATCGCCGCGGCCAAGGCGGCGAACCGGCTGGACGACGTCTGGCTGATCAGCCAGGGTGCTGACCCCACGTCGTGGGAGAACATCCGCACGAACGAGCACTGGGTGGGCGACTCCGCCTACTTCCCGGAGCGGTAC
>JAFIHP010000014.1 GCA_017849335.1 Actinomycetales bacterium
CGATGACCGGGCCGACGACGGGGTCCGCCCAGCCGATCTCCTCGGTGAGCTCGCGCCGCGCCGCCTCCTCGGCGGACTCGCCCGCTTCTATCCCGCCGCCAGGAGGGAACCAGAACGTCGATCCGTCCGCCGTGCGCGCATGCAGGAGGACGATCCGGTCGGCACCGTCGGCGAGCAGCACACGCGCCGTCGGCCGGACGACCGGATCGCTCACGCGTCAGACCCTACGACCCCCTTTGACCCGTACCCACACACCGCCGACGCGACTCAGATGGTTGGAAAATCGGGTCATTCAGGCCCATTTCCAATCATCTGGGTCGTCTCGGCGGTTATGGGGCGAACACGCCGAGGGCCCTGACGGCGTGTCGGCTGATGTCGTGAACCTGTGCAACAGTGGAGCGCATGTCGTTGCGATCCCGGATCTCCCCTGTCATCGGACTGACCCTCATCTCGACGCTTCTCGCGGGCGCCGTTGCGGCGCCATCAGCACTCGCCGCCACCGGCGACGTCACGTCGTTCGCCCTTCCGGGTGGCTCATCCGGACCGGCCGCGATCACCTCCGTCAGCGGCGGTGACCTGTGGATCGCGTTGCGCAGCAGCGGGTCCCTCGCGAGCATGACCACCGCCGGCGTGGCCACGGCGCGTCCCGTCGCTGGCCTGGCCGCGAACTCCGCGCCGTCGGGCATCACGCAGGACGGCGCCGGCCGCATCTGGTTCACCGAGCAGTACGGGAACGCGGTCTCGTCGGTGAACACGTCGGCGGCGGACCTCAAGCGGCTCCAGCTGCCGAAGACCGGCTCGGGTCCGACCTCGATCACCCTCGGGCCGGACGGCAACCTGTGGTTCACCGAGAACGGCGGCGACCGGATCGGCAAGGTGACCCCGGCGGGCGTCCTCACCGAGTACGACCTCCCCGCCGGTGCGGCGCCGACCGCCATCGCCGCGAACAAGACCGACTGGCTCGCGTTCACGATGCCGGGCAAGAACGCGATCGGCAAGATCACGACCTCAGGGACGATCACCACGACGACCCTCCCGTCGGCGGGTTCCTCGCCCAGGGGCATCGCCGTCGACGGCAACGGGTCGGTCTGGTTCACCGAGTTCGGCGTGAACCGCATCGGTCGGCTGGCGACCTCCGGCGCCCTGGCCGAGTTCGGTATCCCGACCTCGGACACCGGACCGACCGCGATCGCGATCGCTCCGGACGGCACGGCGTGGTTCGCCGAGTCGAAGACGTCGAAGGTGGCCCGGATCACCAACTCCGGCGCCGTCACCGAGTACGCGCTCGGCGCGGTCCCGCTGGCGATCACCGCCGGCTCCGACGGGAACATGTGGGTCACCGACCAGTCCAACCGGGTCTCGCGCATCCTGACCGGGTCCGTCCCGACGAACACCGCGGTCCCGACCATCAGCGGCTCGAGCACGGCACCGGGATCCGTCCTGACGGCGGCGAACGGGAGCTGGACGAACCAGCCGACGACCTACAGCTACCAGTGGCAGCGCTGCACGACGAACAACGCCGCGAGCTGCACCGACATCGCCGGCGCCACGGCGAACACCTACACGATCGTCGCGGCGGACGCCGGCACCTGGTTGCGCGTCACCGTCAAGGCCGCCAACGCCAACGGCGGCGCCTCGTCTGCGGCGGCGAGCGCACTCCTGCAGATGGGTGCCAAGCCCATCCCCGCCCCGGTCACGGGCAGCCCGTCCGCGACCATCGCCCCGGGCGTCACGGCGACGCTCGTGGCCGTGAACAAGACCAAGCGCAAGGTCCTGCGCTCGTTCCGGGTGACCTACACGTCGGGCGACATCCGGGGCAAGGCGCGCATCACCCTGGTCAACGCCGCGGGCACCGAGGTGCTCGTGATCGCCAAGGGCAAGTGGGCACGCAGCACCGGGCCGACCTCGATCTCCAAGCGCTGGAAGCGGATCCCCACGTCGGTGCCTCGCGGCACGTACACCCTGAAGGCCGTGTTCACGCCCCACCCGAGCCTGACGAGCACCTACGCGGTGGCGACGCTCACGCGGCCGATCACGATCCGCTAGGGAATTGACCCCGCGCCGGGGTCTGGTCCCTGGGAGTCCGCTGTGGGACGCTGACGCGACCCACGGCGAGGAGGACGCCCATGCGTGGACGGTTCACGACGGGCGCCCTGCTGGGCGCGTTGGTCGCCGGGACGCTGGTCGCGGCGGCACAGCCCGCATCCGCTGACATCGGGGACACCACGCCGTTCGAGCTGCCGAACGGTGCGCCGGCGCCGTCAGCGATCGTGTCCGTGGCGAACGGCGACCTGTGGATGAGCCCCGCCACGGGCACGTCGCTGACGAGCATCACCACGCAGGGGGTGGCGAGCGGGCACCCGCTCCCCGGCACCTTCGGCAAGGGCGCGACGTTCGGGGGCATCACCCAGACGCCGGACGGCCGCATCTGGGTGAGCGAGCGGTTCTCCAGCACGCTGTCGTCAGTCAACACAGCGGGCGCCGACTTCACGCAGATCGCCCTCCCGAAGAGCACCGACCCGATCGCGCTGACAGCCGATGCGAGCGGCAACGTCTGGTTCGTCGCGCCGCTGAGCGTCCGGTACGGACGGGTCACGCCGGCAGGCGCGGTGTCGATCTTCCAACCCGGTCTGTCCACGCCCGCCGACGTCTCGTCCGGGCCGTCCGGCCCGGTCCTCGCCATGATCGGAGGCAATACGCCCGGCCTGGCGAAGGTATCCGCGGACGGGACGCTGACCCGCGTCGCGCTCCCCGGCGGGGTCGGTGCGGACAGCGTCGCGGTCGGCACCGACGGCACGATGTGGGCCGCGACGTTGAACGGCAACGCGGTATTCCGCGTCGGACCGGACGGCGCCGCATCGACCATTCCACTTCCCGCGAAGTCCAACCCGGCCTCAATGGCCGCGGCCCCAGACGGCTCCGCGTGGGTCGTGGAGGTCGGGAGCAAGAAGGTCGCCCGGATCTCCGCGGGCGGCAGCCTCACCGAGTTCGCGTTCCCCGGGACGCCGAGAGAGCTGACCGTCGGCGCGGACGGCAACGTGTGGGTGACCTCGTCCACGCCGAACCCGCGCGTCGTGCGCGTGCTGTCCGGAATCACCCCGTCTTACACCGCTCTCCCTGCGATCGCGTCGCCCGCCGGCTCCACCAACGGGGCGGGCACGGTGCTGACCGCGACGAACGGCTCGTGGTCGTTCCAGCCCACGACGTTCACCCAGAAGTGGCAGCGTTGCACCGGCAACGACGGCGGCACGTGCACGGACATCCCCGGCGCCAGCACGCCCACGTACACCGTCACGGACGCCGACCTGGGCGGGTACCTCCGGGCCACCGTCACGGCGACGAACCTCAACGGCGCCGGCACGCCGGCGAGCAGCAGCCTCCTGCAGGTCGCCGCAAAACCCGCCGCCCCGGTGACACCCACGGTCCCGACGCCGGTCGCGGGCGGAGCCACCGTCACGATCGCTCCCGGCATAACGGCGAAGCTCGCCGTGCCGTCATCGGTGCCGAGGAAGGCGAAGCGGACCTACCGGGTGACATTCACCGCGCCGCAGCCCCGCGGCACCGTGCGGTTCTCCCTGATCGACAAGGCCGGCACCGAGGTGTACGTGCTGAGTCCGGGGTCCGTCGTGACCGGCGGCAAGAAGTCGGCGACAGCAGCGGTGAAGGGTCGGATCCCCCGGTCGGTCGCCAAGGGCTCCTACGCCCTGCGCGCCGTCTACACGCCGTCGACACCACAGACACCGACGTACCCCATCGCCACCCTCTCGCGGCCGATCCGGGTGAGGTAGCCCGCGTACGCTGCGGCCGTGACGCGGGTGCGCGAGGACGTCGAGCGCGAGCTTCGACGGGTCGTCGACCGGCTCACCACCGTTCCCCTGAACCGCCTGGCCGACTGCGGCCCGGCGTGCGCCGACGCGGCCGACGTTCTGCTCGCGCACACGCGCGCGCGGGACGCGGCCGTCCCCGAGGACGCGGCCCTACCGGTTCTGGCGCCGCACGGGCTGGGCGCGATGATCGCCGTCCTGGGTCGCGACTACCTCGCGGTCGTCGACGACGACCCGGGGGCCGACGCGGTGCTGGCTGCCCTCGTCGGCCTGCGTCGGGCCCTGCCCTGACGCCGGCGTCGCCGCGCTAGCGTGGCGGCAGACCCGAGGGAGACCGCATGACCGACCAGCCCATGTACACGACGTACCGGTCCGCCGCGCTGACGCTCATCGACCTCGTCGCCGCCATTCCCGACAGCCTCTGGGACGCGCCAGGCCTGGGCACGTGGTCGGTGCGGACGCTGGTCGGGCATGCCGGGCGCTCGCTGGTCACCGTCGCGGAGTACGGCGCGCAGCCGGCCGGGGACATCAGCGTCCCCGACGCCGCGGCGTACTACGCCTACGTGGCCGAGATCTTCGCGGCCCCGGACTCCGCGGCCGGGGTGGACGAGCGAGCGGTCCAGGCCGGTCTCGCCCTAGGCGACGACCCCGTGCAGACGCTTCGTGACGCGTGGTCGGCCGCGGACGCGGTCGCCCAGCGCGCGGCGGACTCCCCCATTGCCACGCTCGCAGGCGTCATGCCGCTGGCGGAGTACCTGCGCACCCGGGTGCTCGAGCTCGTGGTCCACGGACTGGACCTGTCCGCGGCGACCGGCATCGCGATCGCCTACGACGAGGCGTGCGTCCGCGCCACGCTGGCGCTCGCGACCGACGTGGCGGTGTCCCGGGGCCTCGGGCCGCGGCTGGCGCTGCAGCTGTGCGGCCGCGAGATCGGCGAGACGGTCAGCGTGTTCTGAGTCCGCGCGGCGCTAGTAGTTCGACTAGGGGTCAGATCCACGCCGCGGTGCCGGGGATGTGCTCGAACACCAGGCTGGTCTGCGTCGACTCGATCTCCGCGTTCGCCGACAGGGCGTGCACCACGAACTCCCGCAGTCCCTCGGTGTCGCGAGCGACGACGTGGATCATGAAGTCGAACGCCCCCGCGACGAAGAAGACGCTCAGGACGCCCTGCTCGCGCGCGAGCCGCCGGCCGAGCTCGCTCAGCGACGGTCGGGCGTTCGGACGCACGCGTACCGAGATGACGGCCTGCAGGTCCCCCAGGCGCGGGTAGTTGACGTCCGCGTGGAACCCGCGGATGACGCCACGGTCGACCAGGGCGCGCGTGCGCGCCAGGCAGGTCGATGCGGCGATGCCCAGGCGTTCGGCGAGCACGTTGTTCGGCAGGCGTCCGTTGTCGACCAGCGCGGCGACGATCTGCCGGTCGATGTCGTCGAGGTGGAGCGGCATCCGATTCGACGATCGCGGTGTTCGACCCGCTGCGGCCGAACCTGACGCTGCCATAGGCGGAGATTACCGAACTGGGTTCATGCCCGCTTCCGACGCGGCCGTTCCTGCTTCATTCTTCGCCCACGATTCGCCGTCCGAGGAGCGTCATCATGCGCGTGGGTGTGCCGCGGGAGATCAAGAACAACGAGTTCCGGGTGGCGATCACGCCGTCCGGGGTGCTGGAGTTCGTCCGGCGCGGCCACACGGTGGTGATCGAGGCCGGAGCGGGTGTCGGCTCGTCGATCCCCGACGCCGACTACGTCGCCGCCGGCGCCCAGATCGCTGACTCGGCCGACGCGGTGTGGGCGTCGGCCGACCTCATCCTGAAGGTGAAGGAGCCGATCGCCGCCGAGTACCACCGGATGCGCGACGGGCAGGTGCTGTTCACCTACCTGCACCTCGCCGCGGACCGTGCCCTCACCGAGGAGCTGACCGCGCGCGGCGTCACGGCCGTCGCCTACGAGACGGTCGAGCTGCCGGACCGGACGCTGCCGCTGCTCGCGCCGATGAGCGAGGTCGCGGGCCGGCTGGCGCCGCAGGTCGGCGCCAACGCGCTGATGCGCGCGGAAGGCGGTCGCGGCGTCCTGATCGGCGGGGTCTCCGGGGTGTATGCGGCGAAGGTGGTCGTGATCGGCGCCGGCGTCGCCGGGCAGAACGCCGCGGCGATCGCGCTCGGCATGCAGGCCGAGGTGCTGCTGATGGACACCAACGTGACCCGGCTGCGGCAGGTCGATGCGATCTACCAGGGACACATGCAGACCATCGTGTCCAACGCGTACGAGGTCGAGCGGGCCTGCCTCGACGCTGACCTGGTCATCGGAGCCGTGCTGGTCCCCGGAGCCAAGGCCCCGCGGCTGGTCAGCAACGACCTCGTGTCCCGGATGAAGGCCGGATCGGTGCTCGTGGACATCGCGATCGACCAGGGCGGCTGCTTCGAAGACTCCCGGCCCACCACCCACGCCGCCCCGACCTACCGGATCCACGACTCGGTGTTCTACTGCGTCGCGAACATGCCCGGCGCCGTCCCCCACACCTCGACGTACGCCTTGACCAACGTCACCACGCCGTACGCCCTGGCGCTGGCCGACAAGGGCTGGCAGCAGGCGCTCCGCGAGGACCCGGCGCTGGCGAAGGGCCTCAACGTCCACGCCGGCCGCATCACCTACGCGGCGGTCGCCGAGGCCTTCGGGCTGCCGGCGACGGCCGTGGCCGACGTCCGCGACTGAGCGAACGCGACGTGGCCCGCCCCGCATCATGCGGGACGGGCCACGGTGTCGATCGTGCCCGGGCTAACTGCGGCTGAAGATGGCCAGCAGGCGCAGGAACTCCAGGTAGAGCCAGATGAGGGTGACGAGGAGGCCGAAGGCCATGCGCCACGACTCGCGCTCCGGCGCGCCGTTGCGGATGCCCTGGCTGATCGCCTCGAAGTCCAGCAGGAGGAAGAAGGCCGCGATCAGGACGCCGACGACGCAGATCGCCAGGCCGATGCCGCCGACGCCGTAGAAGCCCCAGCCGCCGCCGACGCCGAACAGGGCGGCGATGAGGGACGCGACGCCGAGGAGGAGGTACGACACCATCGCGACGAGCATGATGCTCTGGAACTTCTTGGTGACCTTGATGACGCCGGTCAGGTACAGCACCAGCATCACGCCGAAGGTGGTCATCGTCGCGACGACCGCCTGCAGGACGATGCCGCCGTAGTTCTGGGACACCGCCAGCTGGTCGTACCAGTTGCTGATGCCGCCGAGCATGACCCCCTGGAGCACCGCGTAGAGCATGACGAGCGGAGGCGAGATCGCCTTCATGAACGAGTTGACCAGGCCGACGACCAGGCCGCCGATGAGGGCGACCCACATGAGCCACGGCATCGACTCGACGGTGTTCCAGCCGACGAACGCGAACACGACCGTGATCGCGAAGACGATCGCCGTCTTGACGATGACGTCGTTCAGCGTGAGGCGCAGGCCACCGGCCGCGGTGACCTGCTGGAAGGCCGCGTTCGTGTCGATCGAGCCGGCGCCGCCGGCCGCCGCCTGGGCGTAGGCACCCTTGCCCTCGGCATAGGCGAAGCCGGACCCGTCGGTCTTCTCGTAGCGGGACAGGACAGGATTCGATGACTGCATGCTTTCCAAGGTAACCGAAGAGGGCGGAACTGCCAATCCGCCTCCCGCGAACGGGTCAGCCGAGCTCGACGACCACATCCGCGCGACCCGCGGTACGGGCCACGAGGTCGGCGTTCCGGGCGTCGCTGCGGCGTACCCACTCGTCGGCGGCGGCCTCCGTCCGGCCGAACTCCACGTGCCGTCGGATCAGCCGCCGTTCCCGCTCCGCGTCCGGCAGGTCGACATACCAGGCCTCGTCGAGCAGCCCGCTGACCCGGGCCCAGGGGCCGCTGTCGAGCAGGAGGTAGTTGCCCTCGGTCACGACCAGCGGCGTGCCGGCCGGGACCGGGACGGCCGAGCCGACCGACTCCTCGAGGTCGCGACGGAACTCCGGGGCATAGACGACGTCCTCGTCCGCACGCCGCAGGCGCTCGAGCAGCGCCAGGTAGCCGAGCACGTCGAAGGTGTCCGGCGCGCCCTTGCGGTCGCGCCGGCCGAGCCGCGCCAGCTCGGTGTTGCTGAGGTGGAACCCGTCCATCCCCACGACGACAGCGAGGCCGGCGAGCTCGTCGGCCATCCGAGCCGCCAGGGTCGACTTCCCGGCGCCGGGCGCACCCGTGATGCCCAGGATCGCGCGCCGATTGCCTTCGGCGAGCCGACGGGCCCGATCGACAAGGGCATGGATCGACGACTCACGGATCACCTGCGGACCGTACCGACAGGTCCCTCAGCACATCGCCAGCAGCACAGCGGAAGCCAGACGGCCGCCCGACAGCAGGCGGCTGTTGGCGCGAGGAACTCAGGACGACCCGTTCCGCCACAGCACCGCGACGTGGCGACTGTCGGTGCCGCAGCAGCCTCCGAGGACGGCAACCGCGGACAGGCCCGCGAGGACCTTTCGCGTCGACCCCACGAGGACGGGGACGTCGCCTGCGTCGAGTTCTTCCATCACGTCGAGCTCGGCGTGTGACAGCGTCGAGGCGTTCGGTCGGAAGAAGGTGAGCCGCTGCTGCCAGGACCCGCCGTCCAGCGCCGCGAGCACGTGCGTCGGGTGTGCGCAGTTGAGGCCGTAGAAGTCGGCGGGCGCCCCGTCGTCGACGGCCCGGATGGCGTCGGCCAGGGTGCGGATCTGGGTCACGTGGTACTCGGTCGCTGCGTCGGCGACGGTTCGGGCGGCGACGTACCCGTCGCCGCGTGGACCGATGCAGCCGGAGATCCGGCGTTCGGGGACGTCGGCGGCGGCGAGGGCCGCACGGATCAGTTCGACGGCGAGGCGGTTGACCCGGTCCAGGGCCTGGGCGTCGTAGCCGAGCTCGCGTCCCCAGTCCGCGTTCGCGCGCCACGTCGGCGTCTCCAGCAGGAGGCCCACGCCCTCCGTCCGCGCGATCGCCGCGTAGTCGGCGTAGTAGCGCCGGAGGACCGCCGTCCCCTAGGCGTCGTCGACGAGCGGGAACGCCGCGAAGCCGGGCAGGTCGATCCCGTGGTTGAAGAGCAGGTCCGTCTCAAGCCCGCCTTCGGTGACCCAACTGCCATCGAGGAGCGCCATCATCGCCGTCCTTTCCAGACCGTTCGGTCTGTTTGTAGCAGACCGAACGGTCCAGCACAATGGGGGAATGCCGCGAGACGGCGGTGCCACCCGCGACCTCCTGCTCGACGTGGCGGAGCGGCTGGTCGAGCGCAACGGCTTCGCCGCCACCTCGGTCGAGATGATCCTCAGCGAGGCCGGAAGCTCCAAAGGCGCCTTCTTCCATCACTTCTCCTCCAAGCGGGCGCTTGCCCACGCCCTCGTGGAGAGGTACGTGGCCGCGGATCTCGGCACGCTCGCGGCCGGGCTGGAGGCGGCGTCCGGCGAGTCGGACCCGGTGGCGAAGCTCCTGGCATTCCTGGACTACTTCGTCGGGCGGGCTTCGGCGCTGACGTCCGAGTCCGCGTGCCTGTACATCGCGGTGCTCGTCGAGCAGGACCTGCTCGACGACGTGACCTCCGCCCACGTCGAGCGCGCGATCATCGGCTGGCGGGAGGCGGTGGCAGCGCTCATGCGCGAGGCCTTCGCCGCCATGCCCTGGGACCGGCCGCGCCCGGAGCCGGAGGACCTCGCCGACCAGCTCTTCGTCGTCATCGAGGGCGCGTTCCTCATGTGCCGGGCCGCCGGGTCCCCGGAGCCGATGCGCGCCCAGCTGCTCGTCTACCGCCAGCTCGTCGCCGCGCTGCTGTAGCACCGTCGCGGCGGACCGGCGCGGCCCTGCCGTCAGTCGCTACGCTCCGCGGGATGACCGACGCCGCCTCTCCCTGGTATCTGGACTCCGCGCTGCTCGTCGGGGTCGGCGCTGCCGTGCTCGCGCTCGGCGGCACCGTCTGGGCTGCGGGCGTGCGCAGCCGCGGCCGGCGCGCGAAGCTGCTGACCGATGTGGAGATCCTCGCCGGCCTGCCGCCGGACTTCGACGGCGAGACCCGGCAGCTGCTCCGCCAGTCCATCGAGGACGACGTCCGTGCGCTGGTCGACACGGACGGCTCGCGCGCCATCCTGCGCGTGCGGTGGCTCGTCCTCGGGCTCGTCGCGGTGAGCCTGCTCGCACTGGCCGTCTACGCGGACGCCGTGATCCCGTCCCGCATGGACGAGTGGACCGCCGCGGACCGAACGGCCGTCATCGTGCTCGGGATGACCTTCGCCGGGCTCGTAGCCATCGCGGCGGCGCAGCTCGCGCGCATCCAGCGACTGCGCCGTCGTCAGCCGAGCAGCGCCGTACCGTCCTGACGTGCGTGCCCCCGGTGGGAGTCGAACCCACACTGTCCCGGGTTTAAGCCAGGAGTCTCTGCCAGTTGGACTACAGGGGCGTCGAGCAGCCCCCTCAGGGTAGGCCCGCCAGCGCCGCCGCCCGGCCCAGGACGTCGTCCAGCATCGGCTCGGTCAGCCGGCCGGTGAACGTGTTCTGCTGGCTGGGGTGGTACGACGCCAGCAGCGCGACCTCCCGACCGCGGGGCGTCGTCGCCGTCGCCTCGGCGCCGTGCCCGAACGCGACCGTCGGTACCTGCCAGCCGGCCGCGCGCAGGGTCGTCCGCGTCGCCGTCCACGCGATGCCGCCGAGGGCGACCACGACGCGGACGGTCGGCTCGACGAGCCCGGCTTCGACCCGCAGCCAGTCGGCGCACTCGGCCTTCTCCTGCGTCGTCGGCTTGTTGTCCGGCGGCGCGCAGTGCACGGCAGCGGTGAGCCGGACGTGATCGAGCCGCTGGCCGTCGTCACGGTGGGTCGACGTGGGGACCGCGGCGAGTCCCA
>JAFIHP010000108.1 GCA_017849335.1 Actinomycetales bacterium
CCGCGTGACCTTGTCCAGCGGTCACAAGATGGAGTTCTACTCCCACATGACCTCGTGGGGCCTCGAGGTCGGCACCCACAACCCGGATGCGTTCCCCCGGCACATGGTCGGCGTGGGTGCGCCCCGGCTCGACCACGCCCTGCTGTGGGTCGACGACGTCCCCGGCATCGAGAAGTTCTTCATCGACTGCATCGGCATGTGGCCGACCGAGCGCGTGGTCACAAGCCTCGCCGACGACGCGAAGACCCTCGGCACCTGGCTCACCCTGGGCGAGTCGAACCACGACATCGCGCTCCTGGAGGCTCCGGAGAACAAGATCCACCACTTCGCGTTCGAGATGCGGGGCTGGGACGACATCCTGAAGGCGGCGGACATCTTCTCGATGGACGACACGCCCGTGGACATCGGACCGACCCGGCACGGCATCACGCGCGGCACGACGATCTACTTCTTCGACCCGGCCGGGAACCGCAACGAGACGTTCGCCGGCGGGTACCGGTGCTTCCGTGACCGCCCGACGGTGACCTGGACCGCCGACCAGCTCGGGAAGGCGATCTTCTACCACTCCCGCGAGCTCAACGAGCGCTTCCTCACGGTCGCGACCTGAGCCAGAACGCCACTGCGAAGGGCGCCGATCGCTCGATCGGTGCCCTTCGCAGTGCCCGGATGGGTAGCGTGGCCGATGTGGGAGAGCCGGAGCTCGAGGGTGGGCTGAAGTCGGTCGCGTCGGCCCTGGACCTCCTCGACTGCTTCGTCGTCGACGAGGAGCTCGGTGTCTCGGAGGTGGCCCGCCGGCTGGGCGTGGCCAAGAGCACGGCGCACCGCCTGCTCACGACGCTCTGCTCGCGGGGAATCATCGAGCAGAGCCTGTCGACCGGAAAGTACCGACTGGGACTGCACCTGTTCGAGCTCGGCGAGCTGGCCCTGGCGCGCATCGAGCTGCGGCGCCGCTCGATGACGTTGCTGGAGGAGCTGCGCGAGCTGAGCGGGTGGACCGTGCACCTCTCGATCGCCCAAGGGGCGGACGTCCTCTTCCTCGAGCGGCTGCCCACCCTGCGCGGCATGCAGGTCATGCAGGAGTACCGGCGCCGGTGGCCACTGCACACCACCTCCTCCGGCAAGGCGCTCAGTGCCTACGACCCCGAGGCTGCCCAGGCGAGGATCCGCGCGGGGTTCCCGGTGTTCACGCCCCGGACGATCCACAGCGAGCAGCAGTGGCGCACCGAGCTCGCGAAAGTCCGTCGCCAGGGCTTCGCGACCTCGGACGGCGAGCTCATGATCCGCCTGGCGTCGGTGGCGGCGCCGGTCCTCGACCATCACGGAATCTCGATCGCGGCGATCTCCATCCAGGGGGCGTCCGAGGAACTCGGCCAGAACATGGACCGGCAGGTCCGTCTCGTCCTCGCCGCAGCCAAGAGGCTGTCGAAGCTCATGGCCCAGCGCCGGGGAGCCGACGACTAGGAGCGGGTACTCGCCGGCGTTCCACCGGCCGGAACATCGCCGTCGACTCGAATGCCCAGCCTCGTACGGTGCGTGGGCAGAGCCGATCGAAGGAGCGTCATGAGCAAGGCCACGGCCGCGATCGTCGGACCCGGCAACATCGGCACCGACCTGCTGGCGAAGCTCCAGCGCAGCGAGAACGTCGATGTCCGGTGGATGATCGGCGTCGACCCCGCGTCGGACGGGCTCGCCCGGGCTCGCGCGCGAGGCGTGCAGACCTCCCACGAGGGTGTCGACTTCCTGCTCGGCCTGGACGAATTGCCAGACCTGGTGTTCGAGGCGACGAGCGCCTACGCCCATCGCGCCAACGCGCCGCGGTTCGCCGAGGCCGGCATCCAGGCGATCGACCTGACTCCGGCGGCCGTGGGACCGTTCGTCTGCCCGCCGGTCAACCTGGACGTCAACCTCGCTGCTCCGAACGTCAACATGATCACGTGCGGCGGCCAGGCCACGATCCCCATCGTCGCCGCCGTCAGCTCTGTCGTGCCGGTCGAGTACGCGGAGATCGTCGCGTCGATCTCGTCGCGGTCCGCCGGTCCGGGGACGCGGGCGAACATCGACGAGTTCACCGAGACCACAGCGCACGCCATCGAGGTCGTCGGCGGAGCGCAGCGCGGCAAGGCGATCATCATCCTGAACCCGGTCGAGCCGCCAATGATCATGCGCGACACGGTCTTCTGCTCCATCCCCGCCGAATGCGATCGCGATGCGATCGCCGCTTCGATCCACGAGATGGTGCAGCGCGTCCAGGAGTACGTGCCCGGCTACACCCTGCGGGCCGATCCCCAGTTCGACGACCCGCGGGACATCTGGAACGGACACGCCCGCGTCGCCGTCTTCCTGGAGGTCCTCGGCAACGGGGACTACCTGCCGACATACGCCGGCAACCTCGACATCATCACGGCCGCGGCCGCCCGCGTGGGCGACCTGATGGCCCAGGCCACGGTGGGAGCGAACGCATGAGCGTGACGACGCTGGACGACGTCGCGGAGAAGCCGGCGATCCGGATCACGGACTCGACGTTGCGGGACGGCAGCCACGCGATGGCGCATCGCTTCACCGAGGACCAGGTTCGCTCTGTCGTGCACGCACTCGATGCCGCCGGCGTGGAGGTCATCGAGGTCACGCACGGTGACGGGCTCGGCGGCTCCAGCTTCAACTACGGCTTCAGCGCCGTCGACGACGTGAAGCTCGTCGCGGCAGCCGTGGACGAGGCGCGTCAGGCGAAGATCGCCGTCCTGCTGCTTCCCGGCCTGGGCACCGTGCGCAACCTGAAGGAGGCCTTCGACGCGGGCGCGTCGGTCGCCCGGGTGGCGACCCACTGCACCGAGGCGGACGTCTCGATCCAGCACTTCGCCGCCGCACGCGACCTGGGGATGGAGACGGTCGGGTTCCTCATGCTGTCGCACCGCGCCAGCCCCGCCAAGCTCGCGGAGCAGGCACGCATCATGGCCGACGCGGGCGCCGAGTGCGTCTACGTCGTGGACTCCGCCGGTGCCCTCGTCCTCGGTGACGCACAGGCCCGCGTCCAGGCGGTCATCGACGAGATCGGCCACCAGGCACAGGTCGGCTTCCACGGGCACCAGAACCTGTCGATGGGCGTCGCGAACTCCGTCCTGGCCTACCAGGCGGGCGCCCGGCAGGTCGACGGGGCGCTGCTGGCGCTCGGCGCCGGTGCCGGGAACTCGCCGACCGAGGTCCTCGCGGCCACGTTCGAACGACTCGGCGTTCCGACCGGGGTGGACGTGCAGGCAGCCCTGGCGGCGGCCGAGGACGTCGTCAAGCCGATCATCCCGCGGCTGCCGCACATGGACCGCTCGTCGATCGTGCAGGGGTATGCCGGCGTCTACTCGAGCTTCCTGCTTCATGCCGAGCGCGCCGGTGCGCGGTACGGCGTTCCGCCGCACGAGATCCTGCAGCGCGTGGGCGAGGCCGGCTACGTCGGCGGCCAGGAGGACATGATCATCGACATCGCCCTTCAGCTCGCGCAGGAGCGCGACCTGGGGGACCTCGCCGGGGTCGGAACCCGCTAGTCCTCCGACCGCCACCACAGACGAAGGGAATCCCATGGAGTTCTTCGGGCACATCATCGACGGCCAGGAGGTCGCCTCGGTCGATGGCGCGACGATGGACGACGTCGACCCCTACACCCGTGAGGTGTGGGCGACGATCGCCTGCGGCGGCAAGGAGGACGCCGACCGTGCGGTGGCGGCAGCTCGCCGGGCGTTCGACGAGGGACCGTGGCCGCGCATGGGGTACGAGAAGCGGCAGGCCCTCCTGCATCGGCTCGCCGACCTGATGGAGGAGCACGCCGACGAACTCGCCATGGCGGACACGCGTGACATGGGCAAGCCGATCACCCAGGCGCTCCACGACGTCGCTCGGAGTGCGTGGAACTTCCGCTTCTTCGCCGACCACGCTCGCCTGACCGCGGCCGAGACCTACCCGATGGACTCCGGTCACCACGCGTACTCGCGGTTCGACCCGGCCGGCGTCGTCGTCGCCATCTCGCCCTGGAACTTCCCGCTGATGCTGGCCACGTGGAAGGTGGCCCCCGCTCTCGCCTGGGGCAACACCGTCGTGCTGAAGCCCGCGGAGGACACCCCGGTGTCGATGACGCTGGTCGCACGCCTGGCGATCGAAGCCGGCTTCCCGCCCGGCGTGCTGAACGTGGTGCACGGCTACGGGCCGGACTCCGCGGGCTCGGCACTCACCGCGAACCCGGACGTCGACCGCATCACGTTCACGGGCGAGTCGGGAACGGGCAAGATCATCGCCGCCGCGGCCTCGCGGCACCTGATTCCGGTCAGCCTCGAGCTCGGAGGCAAGGGCGCCAACATCGTCTTCGACGACGCGGATCTCGACAACGCCGTCTACTGGGCGATCGAGTCGATCTTCCGCAATGCCGGCCAGGTCTGCCTCGCGGGCTCGCGGCTCTACGTCCAGTCCGGCATCTACGACGAGTTCGTCCGGCGGTACCAGTCGGCGGCCGAAGCGATGGTCGTCGGCGACCCGAAGGATCCGAGCACGCAGTTCTCCGCGGCGCTGGCCAGCGAGGAGCACTTCACCAAGGTGCAGTCCTACCTCGATCCGGCTGCGCTCGGCGGCGGTCGGATCATCACGGGCGGCGTGGGTGAGGGGTGGAGCGTCCAGCCGACGATCGTCGTCGACGCGCCGTCCGACGCGAAGGTCGTCCGCGAGGGGGTTTTCGGGCCGGTGGCCGGGGCGACCAAGTTCGAGACCGAGGAGGAGGCGCTCGCTCTGGCGAACGCCACGCGCTACGGCCTCAACGCGATGGTCTTCACGGAGAACCTGTCCCGTGCCCACCGCCTGTCGGCGGAGCTCCGGGCCGGGACGGTCTGGGTGAACTGCTTCTTCATCCGCGACCTGCGCGCGCCGTTCGGCGGGGTGGGGGAGTCGGGCCTGGGCCGTGAGGGCGGCACGTTCAGCCGCGAGTTCTTCACCGAGCCGAAGGCCGTCGTCATGCAGATCGACCCCGCCCGCTAGCGCCAGCAGCCGACGATCGTCGCGGCCAGCCCGTCGACGGCTCGGCGCGTCGACAGGCGGTCGACGCGAGCCGGCCGGTCGTTGACCAGGAACGAGAAGACGCGCTGGCCGCTGCGGGCGGTCGTGGCGATGCCGGACAACGCGATCGTCGCGTAGATCGTCCCCGTCTTGGCCTGGACGTCGCCGCGTGCGCACCGGGACGGAGCGGTCGAGTAGCGGCCGTACGCGGTCGCCAGGGTCCCGCTGCGCCCGGCGACGGGCATGGCCTGCACCCGGAACATCGGCGCGAACCGAGAGCGCTGCTCGTAGCGGGCCACGTGGAGCACGCGAACGAGGAGCCGCGCGGTGAGCCGGTCGTCCTTCGACAGCCCGCTGCCGTCCACCAGCCGTGAGTCGCCGGCGTCGATCCCGAGGCTGGTGAGCACCTGACGCGCCGCCCGCTGGCCCCCGGCCCAGGTCGCCGGCAGCCCCTGCGACACCGCGACGTGACGGAACAGGACCTCGGCGACCGACGAGTCGGACTGACGCAGCATGACGGCCACCGCCTCCGCGACCGTGTGTCCGGGCGCCTGGACGACGGTCGTTGCTTCGGCCGCGCTGCGTCGCTGTGGACCGGTCGTCGCCTCCCGCCCGTGCGCCCGCAGCGACGCGGCGAAGAGCCGGACCACGTTCTTCGCCGGTGTCCGGGTCCGGTCGCCGTGGATCCCCAGCGAACGGACGTACCCGACCGAGCTGCCGATCAGCTGCGGAATCCACCCGGGAGCCAGCCGCGACGTCGGGAAGAGGCTGGCATCGGGGTGGACGACGATCGCCGCCCCCGGGCCGAGCGCGCGTGCAGTACGCCGGGCCAGCTCCTGGACTCCGTGCCGGGACAGGAGGGGGTCGCCGGCACCGACGACGGCGACGTGCCGCCGCCCGTCCGCCGACGGCATCAGGCCGACGCGCGTCCGCAGTCGCTGGCCGGCCCCGAGTGCGGCCACGGCCGTGACGGCGGTGACGATCTTCATGTTCGACGCGGGCTGCATGAGGGCGTCGGCTCGATGCGCCGCGAGGACGGTTCCCGTCCGCGCGTCCGTGACGAGGTACGAGAGGTCGCGGCCCAGCCGCACGTCGTGCCGGCGCCGGTCCAGGAGGGTCGCCAGGCGCGTCGGCGCTGTCGGCGCGGTCACCGGTACGGCCGTCGAGGGCTCGCCCGTCGGCACGCCGTGGTCCGTGTCCGCGACGGGCGTCGCCGGGACCGGTTCGTCGGCTCGAGCCGGCACTGCGCCCGCGACGAGGGCGAGCACGACAGCGCCGGTGACGATGACGGCTCGGGCTGATGCTGCGCGCGGCGTCATCGCAGCATTGTCGTCGCCGCATGGCTGCGTGAGGAAGGTCCCAGCGGGCGTCGGCGGATACGGTGAGGACATGAGCGTCCCCGACGGTAGCCCGCCTTCGACCTCCTCGACCGGGGCATCGGCGCCCGCCAGCTACGCCGGACCTGGCATCGCCAGTGTCCGGGGCGACATCCGCGGCCTTCGGTACCTGCTCTACCTGTGCACGGCCCTGGTCATGGTCGTCGTGCTGAGCCTCGGCGCGGTCGTCATCGGAACGCGCGCGCAGCTGGACGACCTGCGTGCTCAGGTGGCGGCCGCCGGCGCCGCGTCGATGGTCACGTCGACCGACGCCCCGCTTCCGGCGGCGGCGCCATCGGCGGCGTCGACCGCGGCTCCACAGCCGACCGGCGTTCCGCAGCTGTCGACTGCGACCGCGCTGACCGGAGTCGAGCTGCCCGCCGGCGCCGACGAGACCGGGGCGATCGTCGTCGGTGACCCGAACGCGACGACGGTCGTCGAGACGTACATCGACTACCAGTGCCCGTACTGCCAGCGGTGGGAGGCGATGTTCGGCTCGGCGCTGATGCAGCGAGCGCTCGAGCCCGGCTCGGGACTCCTCGTGAAGCAGCACAACCTCGCCTTCCTGGGAGAGACCAGTCCGGACCTCACCCCCGCGGGCGCGTCGGCGCGTGCCGCAAGCGCCGCCGCCTGCGTCGTCGACCATGACGGACCCGCGGTGTTCGCGGCCTTCTCCCGCGCGCTGTTCGAGAAGGCGGATCCGACCGAGCCGCCCGGCCAGTTCACGGAGGCGGTCCTCACCGAGCTCGCCACGGCAGCGGGCGCCTCGGCTGACGCCACCGCCTGCATCGCCGACGAGACATACGTGCCCTTCGTCGCGGCGACGACGAAGGCCGGCTTCGCGCGAGGCGTGACGGGAACGCCGACGGTCGTCGTCGACGGCGTCACCGTCGGCAACGCCTTCACCGACCCGGCCGTGTCGGGCCTGCTGACAACGTCGTCCTGATGGGAACTCTGCGCGGTTCGCCGGCGTCACAGCCGCAGGTGCACCGCCCTGCCGCTGCACCGGAGGGGATCACCATGTACGTCCGCCGCCTCGCGCTGCTGCTGCCCGTAGCGGCCGCCGTCCTGCTCGTCTCGGCCTGCTCGCCGTCCACGACCGTCGTCGCCGGGGACTCGCCGACGAACACGGTCAACGTCTCGGCGACCGGTCAGGCCGACGCGGTACCGGATGCCGCCAAGGCCTCGTTGACCGTGTCGACCAACGATCCCAAGGATGCCCAAGCCGCACAGGCCTCTGCGGCTGCGGCGGCCACCGCGGTCATCGACGCGCTGAAGGCCAAGGGCGTGGCGGATGCCGACATCGCGACGCAGGGGATCACGGTCGGTCCGACGTACAACTACACGAACGAGGGCGGCCAGGAGCTGACCGGGTACCAGGCGACGCAGACGCTTCAGATCACGCTGCGCGACCTGAGCACGGCCGGTGCGACGCTCGACGCCGTCGTCGCGGCCGGTGGCAACGCCGCGCACGTCGATTCGCTGACGCCGTACGTGACCGACCCGAGCGTGGCGGCCAACAAGGCCCGAGCGCAGGCAGTCGCGGTGGCTCAGAAGCAGGCGGAGCAGTACGCGTCGCTGCTCGGCTTCACGCTCGGCCCGGTCACCTCGGTCAGCGAGTCGACGACGAACGCCGTCCCGGCCCCCATCGCCGTGGCTGACGCGGCCGGCGCGGAGAGCAAGGTCTCGACGCCGGTGCAGGCCGGGACCACTCAGGTCTCGGTGACGGTGAGCATCTCCTGGTCGATCGGCTGACGACCCGGCCTCCCGGCCCGCCACGGCGGGCTGGGAGGATCGCCGCCGTGACCGGCCCGTATGCGACCGCGGTGATCGTCGTGTCGCTCCTGCTCTGCCTGGGTGCGCTCGTCCTGCTCGTCGCTGACCAGTCGCCCAGCACCGGTGCCTGGATCCTGCTGGGCGTGCTCGAGCTCATGATCGTCGTGTTCGCGGTCGGCGGTGTCGTGCAGCTGGTCGGCGCTGACCACGATGTCCCCGCCTGGGAGTTCGTGGGCTACCTGGCCGGTCTCGTCGCCATCGTTCCGGCGGCCGCGTGGTGGGTCCGCGAGGAGCGGTCACGGGCGGCTGCTGCCGTCCTCGTCGTCGTCCTGCTCGTCGTGCCGTTCCTCGTGCTTCGCGTGCAGCAGGTGTGGGCCGGTACCCGTGGCTGAGACCGAGCCGGGTCTGCCGCAGCGGTCGACCGCCGCGGGCTTCGGCCGCGTGCTGGTGGTCGTGTACGCCATCTTCGCGGTCGCCGCGACGGCCCGGTCGGTGCTGCAGATCGCGACGCGGTTCGACGAGGCGCCGCTGGCCTACGCCCTCTCGGCTGTGGCGGCGGTGGTGTACGTGGTGGCGACGGTGGCGCTCGCCCGAGGTGACCGGACCTCGCGTCGAGTGGCCGTCGTGGCGATCAGCGTGGAGCTCGTCGGGGTGCTGACCGTCGGCGCGCTCAGCCTCCTGGATTCGACAGCGTTCCCGGCCGCATCGGTGTGGTCAGGATTCGGCTCGGGATACGGCTTCGTGCCGCTCGTGCTGCCGTTCGTGGGCCTGTGGTGGCTGTGGCGGACCCGACCCGGTGAACGGTAGGCCTACGCGCCGGGCTCGAGCTGCTGCGGTGGCTCCGGGGGCTTCGGCGATCGCGGCTCGCCGGTCAGCTCGGCCTTGATGGCGTCGAGGAGCTTCGCCGTCGCGGTGCGCGTGGCCTCCTTGACGTCCGGGTCCGAGGTCGTCTCGTCCAGGCTGTCGACCGCGCTCTTGAATGCTGCGCCGACCTGTTCCGCCGCGCCCTCGGCCTCTCCGGTCGCGGACGAGATCGCGTCGCCCGCAGATCGCGCCTTTCCGGACAGGTGCCGGCCGAGATTCCGGAACGACTCGCCGACGCCGGCCCAGTCGGCCTTCGCGGGAGTGGTGTCGTCGTCGCTCATGTCTGCCTCCTGAGGATCGGCTTCCATGGTGCCATGCCCGAGTCGGCACCGCCGATCACGGGATCGGCTGCCACTCGACGGCGGACATCCCGGCGCTCCAGCGCACCCGGACGTCCACCGTGTCGCCCTCGTGGATCTCGTACGGCTGCGGGAGGACGTCGGCCGGCAACTCCCACGAGGACGTGTCGCGCGTCACGTTCGTGAGGGTGACGGGGCCGAGGTCGGACGCGAACCCCAGGAGCAGGGCGTTGACGCGAAGAGCGCGGTCCGCGGTCCACGTGACCGTGCGGTCGTACGTCGCGTCCGTACCCGGGAACGTGACGGCCGGGAGGTCGATGCGCGGCCCGTCACCGAGGTAGGCGCGGGCGCGGGGGAAACGCTCGGCGCGACGTGGCTCGGCGTCCAGCCACGAGAGGTCGATCACGTACTCGTCGCTCCATCCGCGAACCAGCTCAGGGCTGTAGAACCGTCGCCGCCAGATCTCGTCGTCGATGCACGTCGGGATGACGACCGGCCTCAGCGCGCGGGGCACGAATCGCGCGGTCGGCTTCGCCAGCCGTGCGGCTGCGTCCGCCAGCGTGGGGAGGATGGACTCGTCGAACAGGTCGTCGCCGATCGTCTCCGAGATGACGACGTCCGCACGCTCGGGCAACGAGATCTCGGTCGACGTGCCATGGACGACCGTCACGCGGTCGGCCAGTCCGTTCGCCGTGATCCCGCGACGCGCGGTCTCGGCCATCGCTGTCAGCTCGACGGCGTAGACGTGCCGCGCCCCCGCGAGCGCTGCGGCGATGGCCAGGATGCCGGTTCCGGTCCCGATGTCGACCACGACGTCACCCGGTCGCACGGTCTCCCGGATCGCCTGGAGGAACCCCCGGGTCCGGACGCGGTCCTCGAGCATCAGCACGTGCTGCGACGACCGTTCGAAGCCCGCCGGACGGGCCGACTCCTGCGGTTCGCTACCAGGATCCACCGCCACCGCCACCTCCTCCGCCGCCGGCCGAGCCGCCGCCGCCGGAACCGCTGCTCGGCGCGGTCGTGGCGCTCGACATCGAGGTCGTGCTCGAGCTCACGAAGGAGTCCATCCAGGCGATTCCGGGCACGTAGAAGCCCGATTCCACGAGCTGGTCGGGCGTCAGGTCGGGGAACGCGCCGATCCAGGACTTCTCGAGGGAGAAGACCACGGCGTAGGGCAGCATCGTGGCGAAGATCGCGGCCGGAGCGAGGCCGGAACGCTGGGCGAACTCGCGCCGTGCGGCTGCGGGCTCGGTGCCGAGCACCTTCTGGAACCCGCTGACCTTCGCCAGGAACAGCGCCGACTGCTCGGTCTCCTTGCGCGGAGTGATGGCGCGAGCGACCGCGAACGAGATCGTCGCGGCGATCGCCAGCGTGAACAGCACCGCCGTCACGAAGGGCTGCCCGATGACGGCCGAGGCGATCGCGGCGGCGAACAGCAGGAAGGAGGCCACCCCGAGTCCCCGCCAGCGCTTGTCGGGCTCGCCACCTCGCGGATTGCGGCGGCCGCCAGCTTCCTGGGCCTGCACGAGGGCGCGATAGTCCGTACGCCAGCCGGTCGCGAGCTCGGCGTCGTAGCCCTCGAGCGTGGCCGACGGCTGGCCCTTGAGGACCAACGACAGCAGGTGCTCCTCCCACGGCCGCATCGCAGGCGATCCCGTACCTCGCCAGGTGACGGTCAGGTGCTTGTCGGTCGGCGAGGACAGGTCGATCCATCGGCGCGCGGCGAGATCGAGCAGGGTGGCGAGCATGATGCGCGGGCTGGTGGACCCGGCGTTGCCGCGCCACGCCGCATAGACCTCGGCCGGGGTGAGGCCGTCCGGTGGTGCGTACTGCGGCGGCGAGCCGGGGACGGGAGCGCCGAGATCGGTGCGCCGGAGCCGAACGGCGGCGACGGCGGGGATGACGATCACGGCCAATGCCGGAAGGAGGGCGAGACCGACCCCGACGAGCGGGTTCGAGGGCAGGCCCTGGCGGATGTTCTCCGTCGGCGTGACGGAGAAGGCGGCACGGGGGTAGACGACCGCCCCGGTCAGAGCGTCACCAGGACCCAGAGCGACGGGGCCCAGGGTCGCCCAGGTGCCGGAGATCGTCGCTGGACACGCGTCCGTGGACCCGCCGGGACCGTAGTAGCACTTCGCGCTCAGCACCGACGCCGGACCGAGAACGGTCGCCGAGGCTGTCCGGATCGGCACGTCCCACCCGGTTCCCACGAAGTCCCAGAAGAGCTCGACGTCGCCGGGCGAGGCGTTCGTCGGAAACAGGGGATCGTCCGTGTCGGACTGGGAGATGACCCGAAGCGCGTCCTGGACGGTGTACGTCACGACGTAGGTGTGTGCGCCGGTGATGGTCTGGTCGGGATCGCCGATCCGCAGGTGCCGGAACGGACCGTCGTCCGACTCCTGCCACGGGACGTAGCCGCCGTCCATCGTCACGGACTCCACGTCGACCGCGTACGTCCGTCGCTTGCCGGCGAGGGGCTCGTCGTAGACCGGGATGTCGCGGAAGATGCCGTGCCGGTGCTCGCCCTCGAGGTCGTACTCGATCTTCTCAACGACTCTGAGCGAGGTGTCGGGCTCCACCGTCGCCTCGACCGTGAGGCTGTTGATGTCCTCGGCGTGCGCTGCGGTCGCCGAGACGGTCGCCGAGGCCGCGACGACCATGCCCGCCGCGGCCAGTCGGAGCAGGACGCGTCCGGCCCGCCTCATCAGAACTCGACGGTCGGTGCCGCGCGCCGGCCGGCGTCCGGCTCCGCGTACATCTCCCGCTCGTGCACGTTGGTCATGCCCGCGAACCACATCGACGGGATCGTCCGCAGCGCCGTGTTCAACGTGACGACCGAGTCGTTGTAGTACTGCCGGGCGAACTGCAGCTCTCCTTCGACCCCGGTGAGCTGCGCCTGAAGGTCGCGGAAGCCCGCTGTCGCGGTGAGCTGCGGGTAGGCCTCGGCAACGGCGAACAAGCGACCCAGGGCCGCGGTGAGCGCCCCATCCGCGGCGGCCGTCTGGGACACGCCGCTCGCCCCCGCGGCGGCGGCCCGGGCCTTCGTGACGTCCTCCATCGTCCCGCGCTCGAAATCGGCGGCCCCCGCGACGGTCGATACGAGGTTCGGGACGAGGTCGGCGCGCTTGGCCAGCAGGGTGTCGATGCCCGCCCACGCGCCCTGGGCTGTCACGTCCAGCCGCCGCAGCTTGTTGAACTGCGTGACGACGAAGCCGCCCACGACGAGGACCAGCACGACGACGATCAGGATGGCGACCAGCGCGCCCATGGTTCCTCCGCAGGTAGTTGCTCGGTCGATCAGGCCGACAGTGTGACGCTCAGTCGTCCCACCCGCGCTGATCCTCCTCCTCGCGAACGGACGTGCTGAAGAACTTCACGCCCAGGGCTCCGGCCCCGATGACCAGCACGGCGATGACGGCGATGGTGATGATGGTCCGCAGCACGGCCCGAGGGTAGCGGGCGCGGGAGATCGGTGCCTACGGCTGCGCGCTGAGCCCGCCGTCGAGGACCAGTGACTGCCCGGTCATGAAGCTCGACGCATCGCTCGCCAGGAACAGGGCGCCCTGCGCGATCTCGTCCGGAGTGCCCCAGCGACGCATCGGAACCCGGTCGAGGACGTGCGACTCCACCGTCTCGTCGGTGCGGAGGAAGCCGGTCAGATCCGTCGCGATCCAGCCGGGGACGAGGGCGTTGACCCGGATGCCGTCGCCGGCGGTCTCGATGGCCAGGCTCTGCGTGAGCGACACGAGCGCCGCCTTCGCGGCCCCGTAGTGCGCCATGAGCGGGGACCCGCGAAGGGCCGTGACCGAGGAGACGTTGACGATCACGCCGTGCCCGCTGGCGACCAGGTGCGGGAGGGCTTCCTGGATGAGGCGCACGATCGAGTCGAGGTTGAGGTCCAGCGTCTTGCGCCAACCGGAGAAGCGCATGGTCGCGAGGGGTGTCATGAACGAGTTCCCGCCGGCGTTGTTCACCAGGATGTCCACGCCGCCGAACGCGTCGACCGCGGCGGCGACGAGCCGGCCGGGTGCGTCCTCGGCCATGACGTCGACCTCGACCTCGACCGCGCCACCCCCGCGCTCCGCGATACCCGCCGCCACGTCGCCGAGCAGCGGCGCCGAGCGCGCACCCAGGACGACGTTCGCACCCCGCGCCGCGAACAGCTCGGCGATCGAGCGGCCGATGCCCTTGGACGCTCCCGTGACGATCGCGGTCCGGCCGGTGAGGTCGTCGCTCGCTGTGCTCACGGCCCGAGCGTATCCACCAGGGCTCGTCGCGGTCCTGTGGTTCGGAGCTGCTGGACTGGAAACCTACGGTAGCGTAACCTACGGAAGCGTAGGTTGTGGCGAAAGGGGTCGGAGATGGCGGTCACCTCGACGGGGAGCGACGCGCGGGCCCACGCGGTGCTGCACGGACGGACCGTGGCGTACGTCGACCGGGCCTACTCCGGGCCGTCGGGACCGACCGGCGCACCGGTGCTCCTGGTCCACGGCATCGGCTCCAGTGCCGACACGTGGGGTCCCGTACCCGAGCTGATGGCCGGCGCCCGTCGGGTTCTGGCTGTCGACCTCCCGGGGCACGGCCGGTCCGACACCGGCAACGGCGACTACAGCCTCGGGGCGATGGCCTCCACGCTGCGTGACCTGCTGGATAGCCTCCAGGTCGACCGGGTGCATCTCGTCGGGCACTCCTTGGGCGGCGGGATCTCCCTGCAGTTCGCCTACCAGTTCCCCGAGCGCGTCGCGTCGCTCACGCTCGAGTCGAGCGGAGGCCTGGGCACCGAGGTGTTCGCCGGCCTGCGCGCCGCGAGCCTGCCCGGCGCTGAGATCGTGCTGCGGATGCTGGCCGGTCGACGAGTCCGCGCGGTGGCGAGCTGGCTGGGCGAGCTCTCGGACCTCGCTCACCGTCGTCCGCACGCCGTGAGCGAACGCGCACTGGAGACGGTGTCCGCGTGGTCCGACCCGGGGCGACGCGCAGCCTTCCTGGCGACACTGCGAAGCGTGGTGGGGCCCGATGGGCAGCGCGTCTCGGCGCTGGAACGGCTGTCGCTCGTGGACCCGAGCCGGGTCCTGCTGATCTGGGGTGACCGCGACCCGATGATCCCGGTCGATCACGGCGTGCAGGCGCATGCGCTGCTCCCCGGTAGCCAGCTCGTGATCTTCCCGGGTTCGCACCACGAGCCCCATCTCGACGATCCTGCCCGATTCGCCGATCTCGTCGTCGCGCACGTC
>JAFIHP010000109.1 GCA_017849335.1 Actinomycetales bacterium
ACGCGCTGGTCGTCGAGGACGGCACGCCGCTGGCGCGCCGGGTGCGTCGGGGCGAGGTTCCGGCGCCGGACGACGACGTGGCGGCGACGCGCTACGAGATCGTCGACGCGGTGCTGCGCGATGCCGGATACCGCTGGTACGAGGTGTCGAACTGGGCGCGGCCGGGCGGCGCGTGCCGGCACAACCTCGGGTACTGGCACGACGACGACTGGTGGGGCGTCGGGCCGGGCGCGCACAGCCACGTCGGTGACGAGCGGTGGTGGAACGTCAAGCACCCGGCGACGTACGCGGATCGGATCGCGACGGGGCAGTCGCCGGCTGCCGAGCGCGAGGTCCTGACCGGCGAGCAGCGGGCGATGGAACGGGTGATGCTCGGGCTGCGGCTCGCCGAGGGGCTCGAGGTGCGCGATCTCGCGCCCCGAGCAGTTCCCGTCGCCGAGGAGTTCGTGAGCGACGGGCTGCTCGACCCGTCCGCGTGGGCGACGGGCCGCCTGGTGCTCACCGATCGGGGCCGACTCCTCGCCGACGCGGTGATCCGCGATCTCGTCTCGGCGTGACGCCCTCGTCGCCGCGATCGAGGCTCACCTCCAGCTCGGCGGTCCGAAGTCGTCCCGAGCGTGGCTTCGGGGCGCGGGCTGCGGACGGCCCCCGTGCCGGAGGGTCCGGCTCAGCCAGACGAGGTCGGCGAGGACGAGAGCGGTCGTGACGGTGAGGAATGCGGCCATGGCAGAAATCGTGCGGCACAGTCATTCCTGCCAACAGTGGCAGGAATGACAGGTATCGTGTAATTACTGCCACGTTCGTGTCAGACTGTCGGCGTGCTCAGCAGCGTCGCGGTCATCGTCGGGGACGGGGTCTCCCCGTTCGAGCTCGGTCTGCTGTGCGAGGCCTGGGGGATCGATCGCCGAGACGACGGCGTGCCGATGCTCGACTTCGCAGTGTGCGCGCCGATCCCCGGGCGGATCACCGGTGCCGTGGGGTTCGACCTGTTCGTCGAGCACGACCTGAGCCGGGCAGCGGACGTGGACCTCGTGTGCGTCGCCCCGATCAAGGGCGACCGTCCGGTCCCGGTGGAGGTGCTCGAGCTCCTGCGCTCGACGGTCGACCGCGGTGCCCGCGTGCTCTCGGTCTGCTCGGCGGCGTTCATCCTCGGCGAGGCCGGTCTGCTCGACGGCCGGTCGTGCACGACGCACTGGATGTACGCCGACAAGCTCGCCGACCGCTTTCCCGCAGCGCGCGTCGTGCCGGAGGTGCTCTTCGTCGACGAGGACCCGGTGATCACGTCGGCGGGCACGGGAGCAGGGATCGACGCCGCCCTGCACCTGTGGCGCAAGGAGTTCGGTGCCTCGATCGCTGCCGCCGTCGCCCGACGCATGGTCCTCCCGCCGGTCCGGGACGGTGGCCAGGCGCAGTTCGTCCGCCGGCCCGTGCCGTCGGACGACGCCGAGTCGCTCGGCCCGCTCCTGACGTGGATCCGCGAGAACCTCGACGCGCCCCTCGACGTCGACACGCTCGCTCGTCGGTGCGCGATGAGCCCGCGCACGTTCGCCCGGCGGTTCCGCGACGAGACGGGCACGACCCCGCACGCCTGGGTGACGGCCCAGCGGGTCGCCGCCGCCGAGGAGCTGCTGGAGGGCAGCGACCTTCCGGTCGAGCGGATCGCGACCGACGTCGGCTTCGCCAACGCAGCGACGCTGCGGCAGCATTTCGTGCGGGTGCGCGGCGTGAGCCCGCGGCACTACCGGCGCACCTTCGCCGGCAACGAGGCGTCGTAGTCGCTGTGCCCGGTCAGGGGAGCTCGACCGACCCGTCCGCTCCCAGCGGCCAGAACGGGTTGTGCGCGACCTCCCACGGGTGCCCGTCCGGGTCGACGAAGACTCCCGAGTAGCCGCCCCAGAACGTCGCTGCCCCGGGCCGACCGATCCGCGCGCCGGCCGCCTCGGCCTGGCGCAGTACCTCGTCGACCTCCGCGGGGGAGCGCACGTTGTGTGCCAGCGTCACGCCGCCCCAGCCGCCGGAGTCCGAGACAGTGCTGTCCTCAGCCAGCGCCGCCCGGTCCCACAAGGCGAGCACCATGCCGCCGAGGGAGAAGAACACGACGTCTGCCTCGCGCGGGCGACTCTCCCAGCCGAGGGCGCGGTAGAAGTCATGCGCGCGGTCGAGGTCGGCCACCCCGAGGGTCACCAGCGAGATCCGTTGCTCCATGCCGGAACCCTTCCACGGTCGGCTGACATCGGGCAGATTGGCGGTGTGCGCAGTCCGATCGCCGCGCTGGTCGCCGCCGCAGGGGCGCTGGTGGCCGGGTGCTCGGCACCGGCGTCGATGCCGCCCGGCCCGACGGGCTGCCCGGCGGTCGTGGACGGCCCGCTGCCGGAATGGGCTCGCACGGGATTCTCGCCCCCGGACCAGGACGTCACGTACGTGGAAGGCGAGCGCGGCGACATCGTGGCGGTCCTGTTCGGCTACCCGCTCGAGGTCGCGGCCACCGGTGCGGGGAGTGGCGAGAAGATCCTGTGGGTCGGCCGCGTCGTCGACGATGCGCCAGCCGACCTCGTGGTGCGTGGGCGCAGCGGCCAGGCCACGATGAACACGGTGATCCGCGGAGGGCCTGGGCCGTCGAGCATCGACGTGCCGGTGGCCGGCTGTTGGACGATGAACCTCACGTGGGGATCGCATCGGGACGTGGTCCGTCTGGCGTTCGGTCCGGCGACGGAGGAATCGGTCACGCCGGGCTAGGCTCGCCGTATGTCCTATGTCGAGCCTGAGGCCAGGTCGTGGACGACCACCAAGGTGGTCGCGGTGATCGTCGCGATCCTCACGGCGGGCTACATGCTGCCGTGGGCGATCGCCGCGGTGCGGGACGTGCCGCACTGGTCGGTGTTCTGGGTCAACCTGCTGCTGGGCTGGACGATCATCGGCTGGGTGGTCGCACTCGTCATGTCGTTGCGGGCGCAGCGTTTCGTCGTCCGCTAGACCCGGTCCTCAGAACGGGGGCGGGTCGTCGGGTGGCGGTGGGATGAGGTCGGGTGGTTCGTGTTGGTAGACGCGGCCGAGGGGTGATCTCCAGGTGCAGGACCCGTTGCTCGCGCTGGTGCCTGGTGGTTTCGGTCTCGCGCCGTTCGAACGATTGTTGAGTGGTGAGTTGTGGCCCGCTCGCTTCGCTCGCATGAGGCCACAACTCACCACTCAACGCGCACGTGCGATCTCGCAGCGTTCGGCCGGACGACTGCAGCCGGGGAACCGGCAGTGCTGGTCCCGGAGCCGGAGGACGAGCTTCTGGAGGTCTGAGGCGAGGTAGTGGCGCCGCCCGGCGTCGAGGATGCAGCCGGCGGAGTCGGTGACGAGCCGGCGGATGGTCGACGAGCCG
>JAFIHP010000110.1 GCA_017849335.1 Actinomycetales bacterium
GCGAGCCTTGAAGTCGGGGTCGTCCGAACCGTGGTACTTGACCATGCACGCCTTGACCGACTCGGCCTCGAGCTTGGCCTGGGCGGGGTCGTAGACGCCGCACGGCAGGTCGCAGTGGGCGTGGGCAACGGTGCGGGGAGCCACCAGCGTGGCGAGGCGCTTGAGCATGTCACTCCTTCGGGAGGTTAGGTGCGCCAAACATACCTCCGTCCGTTCCGCCCGCACCCTGGGACATGATGTGCCGTGCGCTACACGCGGGTGCGGATCGTCGGCTCGTCGATGGAGCCCGCCGTCCGCGACGGCCAGTGGTGGGTGGTCCGGCGCACGCAGGACGTCCGCCCGGGGGACGTGGTTCTGCTCGAGCACCCGCGCCGATGGGGACAGCTCGTCGTGAAGCGGGTCGTCCGCGCCGTCGACGACGGCTGGTGGGTCGAGGGTGACAACGCCGAGGCCAGCGACGACAGCCGAGCGTTCGGCGCGGTGCCCCGTGACAACGTCGTCGGACGGTTGCGCTGGCGCTACCGGTGACGGGCCGGGCGTAGGGTCGCCGGCGTGCCGCTCGCCCAGCTCAACATCGCCCGCGTCCGGTTCCCCCTCGACGACCCGCGGATGGCGGCGTTCGTCGGGCAGCTCGAGGCCGTCAACGCCGCTGCGGAGGCCGCGGACGGTTTCGTGTGGCGGCTGCGTGACGGCGGTGCGGGGTCGACCTCGTACCGGATCCTCGATGACGACGGCCTGATCGTGAACCTGTCGGTCTGGCGTGACCTGGAGTCGCTCCGGGCGTTCGTGGTCGGCCACCTGCCGCATCGGGCGGCCCTGCAGAGTCGCTCGCAGTGGTTCGTCCGGTCGGAGGAACCGATGACCGCGTGCTGGCCGGTCGCCGAGGGGCACGAGCCGACCGTCGACGAGGCCGAGCGCATGCTCCTGCGCCTACGCGCCGACGGGCCGTCCGACGCCGTGTACCCCTTCACCTACCGCGGTGTCGCACCCTCGTCCTAGGTTTCTGGCATGAACTACGCCGTCCAGATCGTCGTCGACAGCACCGCGCCGCACGCGCTCGCCGACTGGTGGGCCCAGACGCTCGGCTGGGAGGTCGAGTGGCAGGACCCGGCGTTCATCCAGCGGATGGTCGACGAGGGCCACGCCACTGCTGACCAGACCACGACGCATCGTGGCGCCCTCGTGTGGGCGGTCGGCGCCGCGATCGTGGCGCCGGGGGAGGATCGGGAGCGTCGCCCGCGCATCCTGTTCCAGGCGGTCCCGGAGCTCAAGGCGGGCAAGAACCGGCTGCACCTGGACGTGCGCGTCGGCGACGACGATGTCGAGGAGGTCCGTCGGCGTCTCGTCGAGCGCGGGGCCACGGTCCTGTACGCGATGCAGCAGGGACCGACGTCCTGGGTGACGATGGCCGACCCCGAGGGCAATGAGTTCTGCGTCTGACCACCGCCTAGGGTCGGTCCATGCTGGCCGTGTACGCGACGGGTGTCGCTCCCGAGGATCCGCTGTCCTGCCTGGCTGTCGGGCAGATCGACGCGCCGCCCACGCCGCAGGAGTGGGTCGACGTCCACGTCCGCGCGGCGAGCCTGAACCACCATGACGTGTTCGCCCTCACCGGCCAGGCGCTCAAGGCGGAGCAGACGCCGATGATCCTCGGCACCGACGCTGCCGGCGTCACAGCCGACGGCCGCGAGGTCGTCGTCCACGCGGTACTCGGTGACCCGGCGGCGGGCGGAGGAGACGAGACGCTGGATCCCCGGCGCAGCCTGCTGTCGGAGCGGTGGCCCGGCGCGCTCGCGGAGGTTGTCCGCGTCCCGGCGCGCAACCTGGTCGACAAGCCGGCGTCGTTGTCGTTCGAGGACGCGGCGTGCCTCCCCACCGCGTGGCTGACCGCCTACCGGATGCTCGCCCACCGTTCGCGGACGTCACCGGGCGACACCGTTCTCGTGCAGGGGGCCGGCGGGGGCGTGTCAACGGCCCTGATCGTCCTCGGCAGGGCGCTCGGGCTGCGCGTGTGGGTCACGTCGCGTGACGAGGCGAAGGCTGCCTGGGCCGTGTCGATCGGCGCAGACCAGGCGTTCGCGACGGGGGAGCGGCTGCCCGAGCGGGTCGACGCGGTGCTCGAGACCGTCGGAGCCGCGACCTGGAGCCACTCACTGAAGTCCCTGCGGCCCGGAGGTGTCGTCGTGATCTCGGGAGCCACGTCGGGGGCGAACCCTCCGGCGGACCTCAACCGCGTGTTCTTCCTCCAGCTGAGCGTCGTCGGCTCGACGATGGGCACCCTCGGTGAGCTGCAGGAGCTCCTGGAACTGCTCGACCGGACGGGCGTCCGTCCGATCGTCGACCGCGTCCTGCCCATGTCGGATGCGCGCGAGGCGTTCGCCGCGATGATCGACGGGGACGTCCGCGGCAAGCTCGTTCTCACCGTCTGAGCCCCCGCCGGACCGGGTCGGCCGCCTCGCCGGGCGGGACGAATGAACGAATCCGCGGCTCCCCGCCCACCATTGCTTCGTTTGTCCCGCCCGCCGGGACAAACGAAGAAGACGGGGCGGTCAGTCGTCGAGGTCGTCGTCGAGGCGGGCGAGCCAGGTCGCCAGCCGCTCGATCGGCGTCTCGAACTCCGGGTTCAGGTCGACGAACGTGCGCAGCTGGTCCGCCAGCCAGGCGATCGTCACCTCGTCCTCGCCTCGACGTGCGAGCAGCTCCTCGATCCCGCGATCGGTGAAGTACATCGACCGGCCTAGGCGAACGACTGCGCGACGAGCGCCTGCTGCTCGGCCTCGTGCCGGTGATGCGTGCCGACGGCCGGCGAGCTCGACGCCGGCCGGCTGACGCAGCGCACGGGCCGGTCGATGATCTCGGGCAGGTTGACCGCGACGAACGACCAGGCTCCCTGGTTCGCCGGCTCCTCCTGGACCCAGACGAGCTCGGCCTCGGGGTAGCTGGTCAGCGCCGGCGGCAGCGTGCGGAACGGCAGGGGGTACAGGCGCTCGAACCGCAGGATCGCGACGTCCTCGATCCCGTTGGCCTCGCGGTACGCCTCCAGGTCGTAGTACACCTTCCCGCTGCACAGCAGGACGCGTCGGATGCCCGGGCCCACGTGCTGGGGATCGGTGAGCAGGGGATGGAAGTGCCCGCTGGTGAACTCGGCCCTGTTCGAGACCGCGCGCTTGGACCGAAGCAACGACTTCGGCGTGAAGACGATGAGCGGGCGAACCACGGAGGCGTTGGCCTGCAACCGCAGGATGTGGAAGTAGGAGGCCGGTGTGGTCGGCTGGGCCACGATCATGTTGTCCTGCGCGCACAGCTGCAGGAACCGCTCGATCCGGGCCGACGAGTGGTCGGGCCCCTGGCCCTCGAACCCGTGGGGCAGCAGGAGGGTCAGCGACGAGCGCTGGCCCCACTTCTGCTCGGCGGAGGAGATGAACTCGTCGACGATCGTCTGCGCGCCGTCGGCGAAGTCGCCGAACTGGGCCTCCCACATGACGAGGGCGTCCGGCCGCGCGACCGAGTAGCCGTACTCGAAGCCCATCGCGGCGTACTCGCTCAGCAGCGAGTCGTACACGTACAGCTTCCCGCCGTCGCGGTAGCACTGCTTGAGCGGCTTGTACTGCCAGCCGGTCTCCTTGTCGACGATCACCATGTGCCGGTGCCCGAAGGTGCCGCGACGAACGTCCTGACCAGCGAGCCGCACGGTGCGGCCCTCCATGAGCATGCTCCCCACGGCCAGCGCCTCGGCCATGCCCCAGTCGATCGCGTCCTCGGCGACCATCGTCGCGCGCCGCTCGAGCTGGGGGCGCAGGCGCGGGTGCAGCGTGAACGACTCCGGCATCGTCAGCTGCGACGCGATCACCGTGTCGATCTGCTCCTGCGTGATCGCGGTCTCGATCTCCGCCGCCGGAAGCTGGGGCTCCAGCGTGCGCTGTCCCTCGGTGACGATGTCGGCCTTGGACGCGCTGAACTCGGCGACGCCGTCGTCGGAGCGGGTCTCCTGGAAGATGCGCTCCAGCTGCTCCTGGAAGTGGCGCAGCGCGGTCTCCGCCTCCTCCAAGGTGATGTCGCCGCGGCCGATCAGCGACTCGGTGTAGTGCTTGCGCACCGAGCGCTTCTGGTCGATGACGGCGTACATGAGCGGCTGGGTCAACGACGGGTCGTCGGCCTCGTTGTGCCCGCGGCGGCGGTAGGAAACCAGGTCGATCACGACGTCCTTGTGGAAGGTCTGCCGGAACGCGAACGCCAGCTCCGCGACGCGCACGACCGCCTCGGGGTCGTCGCCGTTGACGTGGAAGATGGGCGCCTGGATCATCCGGGCGACGTCGGTCGGGTACACCGACGACCGGCTGTACTTCGGGCTCGTCGTGAACCCGACCTGGTTGTTGACCACGACGTGGATCGTGCCGCCGGTGCGGTAGCCCTGGATCTGCGACATCTGCAGCGTCTCGGCCACGACGCCCTGCCCGGCGAAGGCGGCGTCGCCGTGGATGAGGACGGGCAGGACGCTGAAGGCGTCCTCGCGGGGCAGGCGGTCCTGCTTCGCCCGCACGATGCCCTCCAGGACCGGGTTGACGGCCTCCAGGTGCGACGGGTTGGCCGCGAGGTAGACGCGCGTCGTCGACCCGTCCGGCGCGGTGAAGTTGCCGCTCGTGCCGAGGTGGTACTTGACGTCTCCGGAGCCCTGGACCTGGTCGTCGCCGAAGTCGCCCTCGAACTCGCGGAACACCTGGCCGTAGGACTTCCCGGCGATGTTCGTCAGCACGTTCAGGCGCCCGCGGTGGGGCATGCCGATCGCGACCTCGACGATGTTGTCCTGCGACGCCCCGATGAGCACGGCGTCCAGCAGCGGGATGAGCGACTCGCTGCCTTCGAGCGAGAAGCGCTTCTGCCCGACGTACTTGGTCTGGAGGAACGACTCCAGCGCCTCGGCCTCGTTGAGCTTGTGCAGGATGCGCAGCTGCTCCTCGCGGTCGGTGCGCTCATGGGCGACCTCGACGTGCGCCTGGATCCACTCGCGCTGGTCGGGGTCCTGGATGTGCATGTACTCGATGCCGACGGTGCGCGTGTAGGAGTCGCGCAGCACCCCGAGGATCTCGCGCAGCTTCATCAGCGGCCGCCCGCCGAAGCCGCCCGTGGCGAACTCGCGGTCGAGGTCCCACAACGTCAGTCCGTGCTGCAGGACGTCGAGGTCCGGGTGCATCCGCTGCTCGTACTCCAGCGGGTTGGTGTCGGCCATCAGGTGACCGCGGACGCGGTAGGCGTGGATGATCTCCTGCACGCGGACCGTCTTGCTCAGGTCCGTCTCGTGGCTGGCCGACACGTCGTGCGCCCAGCGGATCGGCTCGTAGGGGATGCGTAGGGACCGGAAGATCTCGCCGTAGAAGTCGTCCTCGCCCAGCAGGAGCGCGTGGATGCGCCGCAGGAACTCCCCGGACTGCGCCCCCTGGATGATCCGGTGGTCGTACGTGCTGGTGAGCGTGAGGATCTTCGACACCGCGTTGCGGACGATCGCCTCAGGGGACGCGCCCTGCCACTCGGCCGGGTACTCCATCGCCCCGACGCCGACGATGCAGCCCTGTCCGGCCATGAGCCGGGCGACGGACAGCTGGGTGCCGATCGTGCCCGGGTTGGTCAGGGAGATCGTGGTGCCGGCGAAGTCGGACACCTGGAGCTTGCCACCCCGCGCCTTGCGGACGAGGTCCTCGTAGGTCGCCCAGAACGCGGCGAAGTCCATCCGCTCGGCGCCCTTGATGCTCGGGACGAGGAGCTGACGGGAGCCGTCGCGCTTGGCCAGGTCGATCGCGAGCCCCAGGTTGACGCTGTCGTGCGTGACGACGGCGGGCTTGCCGTCGACCTCGACGAACGAGGCGTTCATCCCGGGCACGTCGCCGAGGGCGCGTACGACCGCGTAGCCGATGAGGTGCGTGAACGAGACCTTGCCACCGCGGCCGCGAGCGAGGTGGTTGTTGATGACGGTGCGGTTGTCGATGAGCAGCTTCGCCGGGACGGCGCGGACGCTCGTGGCCGTGGGGACCGTGAGGCTGGCCTCCATGTTGTCCACGACCCGGGCCGCCGGCCCCTTGAGCACCACGGCGCCCTCGGGGGCCGGCGTTGCTGCCGGTGAGGCGGGCGCGGACGAGGCCGCGGCTGGGGGTGCGGACTCGGCCGGCGCAGTCGCCGTCGGTGCCGTCGCGGGCGTTGCCGCCGGCACGTCGACCGCGGGAGCCGGGATGGTCCGGCTGGCCGACAGCGGGGAGTGCTCGGACGGGGTGTAGTCCTCGAAGAACTCCCACCACGCCGGGTCGACGCTGGCACGGTCGGCCAGGAACTGCTCGTAGATCTCGTCGACCAGCCACTCGTTGGGCCCGAACGTCACCAGTCGGTCCTCGGGCGTCTGTGTGCCCACCGGGAGTCCTCTCACCGTCGTCTCGCGTTACTGCATACCCAGCGTAACGGCGATGCAACGGGCGGGTCGGCGCGCGGCCCGTGGGCCGGAACGCCCGGTCGGGTCTCGCCTCGCGAGCGGCCTACGTGATGTCGCGGCGGATCGTCGTCCGCGACGCGATCGCGGCGAACACGACCGCGTAGACCAGCAGCAGTCCGATCGCGGCCCAGCCGGGGAGGACGTCGGCCGTGGTGAAACTGCCGGTCATGTCCGCGCGCATCCCGACGTCCATCGCCGCACTCAATGCTCCTCCGGGCAGCCACTTGGCGACGGCCGGCAGGAGGGCGCTGACGATCGCCTCCAGCAGCAGGACCCAGACGACCACGGCGATGATCGCCGCGACCTGGCTGCGGATGAGCGCGCCGATGCTGACGCCCAGGATCGCGTAGAGCGCCATGCCGATGACCGCTCCGACGAACACGCGTCCGACCATCGCGGCTGTCAGCGGCGTGTGGTCGAACGGAAGCAGCGTGGCGTAGGTCGCGACGGCGACGGCGAGCACGACGACGACAGCCATCGCGGCGCCCAGTCCGGCGTAGAGCACCATCTTGGCCGTGACGACGCGACCGCGGCGCGGCTCGGCGAGGAACGTCGAGGTGATCGTCATGTGCCGGTACTCGCCCGTCATCGCGATGACCCCCAGGATCAGGGCGAACAAGGCACCGGTGCCGGCCTGCGACAGGACCGTGGTGATGAATGCCGGGTTCTGCAGCTGGCCCTCGCCGAGGGTCTCGACGCCACCGGAGATCGTGCCGCTGGCCAGCAGCACGGTCGGCACGACGTTGACGGTCGACAGGGCGACCGCGACCAGCGTGAGGACCCAGACCATCTTGGTCGTGGTCACCTTGCGCCACTCGGCCGCGAGCAGCGCGCCCCAGCCCGTCACGACTGATCTCCTGTCAGCTCGAGGAAGACACGTTCGAGGTCGCGCATCCCAGCCGAGAGCTCGTGCAGCTCGCAGCCGGCGAGGAAGGCCGCATGGCCGACCTCGGCCGGGGAGGCGCCCGTGACCACGATCGCGCCGTCCGGTCGCCGGGTGACCTGAGCACCGGCTCCGAGGGCGTCGACGAGGCGCTCGGGGTCCGGGGTTCGCACGACGACCGGCGCGGCACCATCGCCGCCGAGCTCGGACAGCGGGCCGGCGTGCACGAGGCTGCCCTTGCGGATGATGACCACGTCGTCGACCGTCTGCTGGACCTCGGACAGCAGGTGGCTGGACACCAGCACCGTGCCGCCCTGGCGGGCGCGCTCCTGCAGGAACGCACGCAGCCAGGCGATGCCCTCGGGGTCCAGGCCGTTGGTCGGCTCGTCGAGGATCAGCACCGGCGGGTCGGCGAGGAGGGCGGCGGCGAGTGCGAGGCGCTGCCGCATGCCGAGCGAGTACTCGACCACCCGGCGACGTGCTGCCGGCGTGAGGCCCACGAGGTGGAGCACTTCGTCGACGCGGGTGTCCGCGATGCCCATCGTGGTCGCGACGACCCGGAGGTGGTTGCGTCCGCTGCGCCCGGGGTGGAAGCCGCTGGCCTCCAGCGATGCACCGACAGTAGACATCGGCTGGGGGGGTGCCGTGTAGGCGTGGCTGCCGACGAGGGCGCGTCCCGACGTCGGCGTGACGAGTCCGAGCAGGCAGCGCAGCGTGGTCGTCTTGCCCGAGCCGTTCGGACCGAGGAAGCCCGTGACGCGCCCGGGCTGGACATCGAAGGAGAGGTCGTCGACGGCCTTCACACCCTTGCGGAAGACCTTCGTCAGCCCCTCGACCCGCAGTTCGGTGGGAGCGACAGGAGGCATGCTTCCAACCTATCGGCCACCACGGGGCCGATGTCCACTGCTCAGCGGGCTGCGGGCTGCGGCACCTGCGCGTCCTGACTGATCTCTTCCAGCGAGCGCCCGGTCGTCTCGGGGACCTTGTGCCGCACGAAGAAGATCGACGCGATGGCGAACAGCGTGAAGATGCCGTACGCGAACGTCAGGCTGCGCGCGGCGACGGGTGGGAAGGCGGTCGACACGGCGAAGTTGGCCATCCACTGGGCTGCAGCGGCGACGGCAAGGGCGGCAGCGCGGATCGAGTTCGGGAACATCTCGCCGAGCAGGACCCAGACGACCGGTCCCCACGACATGCCGAAGAACACGACGTACGCGTTGAACGCGAGAACCGCGACCGTCGCGGTCGTGCCCGCCAGTTGCGGCTGGCTGGACCCGTCGGCGGCGACGACCTGCGTCGCGGTGCCGAAGATCGCCGTCAGCAGCGCGAGGGTGACGACCATGCCGGACGAGCCGATCAGCAGCAGGCGCTTGCGTCCGATCCGGTCGATCAGGGCGATCGCCACGACGGTGGTCGCCACGTTCACCGCGTTGGTGATCATCGACGTCAGGAAGGCCTGGTCCTGCGAGAAGCCGACGGACTCCCAGATCAGGTTGGAGTAGTAGAAGACGGCGTTGATGCCGACGAGCTGCTGCAGGGCGCTGAGGATGATGCCGATCCAGACGATCGGCAGGAGGCCGAAGCGGGGGCCCCGCAGGTCCCCCATCCGTGACCGCGTCTCCGTCGACATCGTGGCCTGGATCTCCGAGACGCGTGCTCCCTGATCGGTGGTGAAGATCGTCTCCAGCACGGCCTTCGCCTCGCCGAGCCGCCCGCGCTCGACCAGGTAGCGCGGCGACTCCGGGAGGCGCCAGGCGAGCACGAAGTACACGATCGCGGGGAACAGCTCGATCAGGAACATCCACTGCCACGCCTCGATGCCGAGCAGCCACGTCGCCGTCGACGACCCGGCGGCCTGCACGATCAGGTAGTTGGTCACCGCGGTCGCGAGGATGCCGAGCACGATCGCGAGTTGCTGCAGCGAGCCGAGCCGGCCCCGCAGGCCGGACGGAGCGATCTCCGCGATGTACATCGGTGCGATGACGCTCGCGATCCCGATGCCGGCACCGCCGATGAGCCGCCACAGCATCAGCACCTCGACGTTCGGCGGGAAGGCCGTTCCCACCGCCGAGACCGCGAACAGTGCCGCCGCGATCAGCATCACCCGCCGGCGGCCGAACGCGTCCGCCAGCTGACCGGCGAACCAGGCGCCGATGGCCGACCCGATCAGCGCGATGGAGACGACGAACGCCATCACGCCCGAGCCCAGGTCGTACGTCGAGGCGATCGCGGTGTTGGCGCCGTTGATGACGGCGGAGTCGAAGCCGAACAAGAAGCCGCCGAGCGCAGCCGTCGACGCCAACCCGACGACGCGGCCCGTGCGGTACCCCGAGTCCCCAGACATAGGTGGGACGCTAGTGGGACGTGAGCACGGAGGTGTCTGGCTTACGCTTATCCGGTGCGTCTTCCCCGTCTCCTGACCGTCGCCGTGCTCGCCGCGGCGGTTGCCGTCCCGTCCGCTGTCGCTCTGGGCGCCCCGGCCAGCGCCGCGCCGTCGGTCGTCCGTGCCGCCGACGTGCCCGCCGCCCCGTCGATCACGTCGATCGTCGGCGGACTCGCGCCCGGTCAGCTGCTCGTCTCGTACACGGCACCGCTGGCGGACGGCGGGTCGCCCGTGACGGGGTACGAGGTGTCGGTCGACGCGGGCGTCACCTGGTGGCCCTGCGTCGGCACGGCCGGCACCTGCACGCTGACGAACCTGACCAACGGCACGCCGTACTCGGTGTCGCTGCGCGCCGTGAACGCGGCCGGGCCGGGCCCAGCGAGCGCGCCCGTGGCGGCCACACCCAGCATCCCGGACCCCGCCAAGCCTGCGGTACTGCCCAAGCCGCGCAGCTGGGTCGGCGCCACCTTCCGGTCGGCCATCAACGGCCTCGGCGTCACTGGTGCGACGACCAAGCTCGGCGTCGGCACGCTGCCCGCCATCACGTTCAGCAAGGCGATCCCGGACAAGGCTGTCGCAGAGAAGCACCTGACGGTCACGGCGCTGGGTCCGGACGGGACCACCAAGGTCGTCCGCGGCGCTTGGGGCTGGATAAGTGACCGCACCGCCGTCTTCCGCCCGGCCAAGTACTGGCCCGGGCGGTCGACGATCACGGTGACCTCGACCCTGGACAAGGCCGTCCTCGGCAAGTCGGGCAAGAAGTACGTGATCGGGTCGCCGAAGCTCGCCACGAGCTGGTCGTTCAGCACGGCGCGCAAGCTCGTCGCCCGCGTCGACGGGAAGACCGACCGGATGAAGGTCTACATCGACGGCAAGCGGGTCAAGAACTTCGGGGTGTCCCTCGGGAAGACCGACTGGGAGACGCGCAACGGCGTGAAGGTCATCAGCACGCAGAAGGAGCCCACCCACACGTACACGAGCACGTCGCTCAACCTCGGTCCCGAGGAGGAGTACACGCTCGAGGCGCCGTGGAACACCCGACTCACCCCGACCGGTGAGTTCATCCACACCGCCACGTGGGCGTACGGCCGCATCGGCCGGTACAA
>JAFIHP010000111.1 GCA_017849335.1 Actinomycetales bacterium
GCGAATCCCTCGTCCTCCCAGGCCTCCGGACCAGGCTGGTTCGCCCACGCGCTGAACTCGTCCTTGCCGTCCGCGGTGATGGCGTACACGACGCGCGCGCGGCGGGCCGACAGCGGCGGGGCGCTCGACTCGGTCGCCGGCGTGACGTCGACCTCCTCGATCAGCCCCTTGGCCTGCAGCCGGCGCAGGCAGGGGTAGAGCGAGCCGTACGACAGGGCCCGGAAGGGGCCGAGGACGGTCGCCAGGCGCTTGCGCAGCTCGTACCCGTGCTGCTCGCCCTCCGAGAGCACGCCGAGAACGGCGAACTCGAGGACGTCGCGCCGGCTGGCCATGCAGTCAGTTATATCAACTCGATATAGCGGAACGCAAAGCGGACCCCGCGCCTAGACTCCCCGCATGGCCGGGCCCCGAAGGACCGCGATCCGCGGGACGATCGCGCGCGGCACCCCGGCGCGCGGCCGGGCCCGCGCTGCGGAGCTACCTCCCGCCGAGCCCGTGGCCAACCCCGAACGACCGCGGAATGTGGTCGACCACGTCCTGGAGCGTCGCAACGCGCTGTCACGCCTGCACGCGGGCACGGCCGTGCTCTCCTCGGATGTCTGCGACGCGGACCCCTACCTGTTGCGGGCGGCCCGGTTCCACGGCGAGCCGGCGGGCGAGTGCCCGGCCTGTCGCGACCCCGGGCTGGTCACGCTCACCTACGTGTACGGCGACCAGCTCGGGCCCTACTCGGGGCGGATCCGGGCGACCGAGGACCTCGCGCCGATGTCGCATCAGTACGGCGCCTTCAGCGTGTACGTCGTCGAGGTGTGCCAGCGCTGCCACTGGAACTTCCTCCTGCGCACGTACGTCCTAGGCGACGGCGTGCCGCGGCGTCCGCCCGCCACGCCGCGTGATCTGCTCGACTAGGACGCGCCCGCGTCCCGCGCCCCGGAGCGGGCGCCGAACGACGGACTGAGGTCTCGTGGCAACCAGCAAGAAGGCGCAGGGCTCGGGGGGCACCCGCCGCCCGCCGGCCCGCCGTGCAGCGGCCGCGCCGCCCCGGAAGCGGCACTGGCTGCGCTGGACCATCGTCACCGTGCTCGGCGTGGTCGTCCTCGGCATCGCCGTGTTCGCCATCGCGCTGGCCCGCACCACCGTGCCGAGCCCGAACGACCTCACCACCAGCGAGGCGACCGTCGTCTACTGGGCGGATGGGCGCACCGAGCTCGGACGCCTCGGAGACTCGACCCGACGCAGCATCCCGCTGTCCGACGTTCCGCTGGACGTCCAGCACGCGGTGCTCGCCGCCGAGGACCGGGGCTTCTACGACCACGGGGGCGTCTCGCCCGTCGGCATCGCCCGTGCGTTGTGGAACAACGTCACCGGGGGCTCCACCCAGGGCGCGTCGACGATCACCCAGCAGTACGCGAAGAACGCCTTCCTCACCCAGGAGCGCACCTGGGACCGCAAGATCCGCGAGATCCTCCTCGCCACGAAGCTCGAGACGGTGGTCTCGAAGGACGAGATCCTGGAGAACTACCTCAACACCATCTACTTCGGGCGCGGAGCGGACGGGATCGAGGCCGCGTCGATCGCCTACTTCGGCGTCCCGACGAGCGAGCTCTCCGTCGAGCAGGGCGCGGTCCTGGCCGCGATCATCAAGTCGCCCAGCGGCCTGGCCCCGGAGAAGGACCTCGCCGGGCTGAAGGCGCGGTGGTCGTACGTCATGGACGCGATGGTCGAGCAGGGCTGGCTCACGCCCGCGCAGCGCGCGAAGACCGAGTTCCCGAAGATCAAGAAACTGAAGGCCAAGGACCGGCTCGGCGGCCAGACCGGCTTCCTGCTGTCCATGGTCGAGCAGCAGCTGCTCGACCAGGGCTTCGACGAGACCGAGATCCAGCGGGGCGGCCTGCGCGTCACGTCCACGTTCGACCAGGCGGCGCAGAGGGCGGCCACGGCCGCGGTCCGCAAGGCCGGGCCCGACAGCGGGACCGCGGGCCTGCGCATCGGACTGGCCGCCGTGCGGCCGGGTACCGGCGAGGTCGTCGCGATCTACGGCGGCCCCGACTTCGTCACCGACCAGATCAACAACGCCACGCGCGAGTTCGCGCAGGCGGGCTCGACCTTCAAGCCGTTCGCCCTGGCGGCGGCGACGGAGAAGGGGATCGGCCTGAGCACCGTCTGGCCCGGGAACTCGCCGGCGACCGTCGACGGGTACACGTTCAACAACTACGGGAACCGCTCGTACGGCGACGTCACCTTGCTCAAGGCGACCGAGGACAGCATCAACTCCGCATACGTCAGCCTGGAGTCCGAGATCGGCGTCGACACGGTCGCCGACGCCGCGATCCGGGCGGGCGTGCCCTCCGACACACCCGGGCTGGACGACCGCAACCTGACCTTGGTACTGGGCACCTCGTCCCCGTCGGCCCTGTCGATGGCAGACGCCTATGCGACCTTCGCCGCGCGTGGTGACCGGGTGAGTCCGACGACCGTCACGCGGGTCGTCGGCCCGAACGGCGGCCTGCTGTACGACTACGCCCCGCGGGCGACCTCGGCGTTCGACCCCGACACGGTCGACACGGTCACGTACGCGCTGGGCAAGGTCGTCACGGACGGCACGGGCTTCGCTGCGCAGGCGCTGGGGCGTCCGGCGGCCGCCAAGACGGGCACGACGGACGACAACAAGAGCGCGTGGTTCGTCGGCTACACCCCGCAGCTCGCGGTCGCGGTCCTGATGGCGAAGGAGAACTCCGACGGCATCCCGGTGTCGATGGCGGGCACCGGCGGGCTGGAGACCGTCACCGGCGGCTCGTTCCCGGCGGCGATCTGGACGACGTTCATGAAGTCAGCTCTCGACGGTCTGCCGGCGCTCGACTTCCCGGCGCCTCCGCCGGGCGTCATCACCCCATCGAACTGTCCCGCATCCATCGCGGCGGAGGGCGACCCCGTCCCGGAGGGCTGCCCGACCCCGCCGGTGGTACCGGAGTTCTCGAACGCTCCTGAGCCGTCGGCCGTGGCTACACTTCCGCCGTCGCCGGTGCCGAGCGAGGTGCCGTCGGAGACAGCACCGCCCGATCCGCAGCCGTCGGCGAGCGACCCGCAGTTCGGGCCGTCGTCCCAGCCGCAGCCCGGCGAGCCGACCCAGGAGGGCGTGACCCCGTGACCGCACCGGCGCCCGAGGCCGACCCGGCCGACGACGTCCTCGCCGTCGGCCGGGAGCCCGAGCCGCCGACCGCGCCGTACGTGCTGCCCGGCTTCGAGGACTCGGTGGTCCGCAACGGGCTGGAGGGGATCGGCGGTCGGCTCGGCCGCTGGGCGCGCACGGGGTCGTCGTGGTGGAGCCCGGTGCGCGTGCTCGTCGTCATCGCGGCGCTGTCCTACGCCGTCGGGTACGTCCTTGATCTCTCCTGCCGCACGCAGCTGTGGGTGAGTCCGGAGCGGTACGAGCACCTGTGCTACTCCGACATCGCGCCGCTGTACCAGCTGCGCGGGTTCGCCGACCACCTGATCCCGTACGTGCAGGCGATGCCGAACGGCCAGCAGCTGGAGTACCCGGTGCTCACCGGCGTGTTCATGCAGCTGGCCGCCTGGATCACGACGGTGATCGCCTCGGTCGTGACCGTCGGGCAGAAGGTCGTCGTCTTCTTCGACGTCAACGTGGTGCTGCTCTTCGTGGCGTTCCTCGTCACTGTCGTGACCACGGCGCTGACCGTCCGCCGTCGTCCGTGGGACGCGGCGATGGTCGCCCTCGCGCCGACGATGATCCTCGCGGCGACGGTCAACTGGGACCTGCTGCCCCTGGCCTTCATCGGCGGCGCGCTGCTCGCCGGGTCGCGCCGGCACCCCGTGGCCGCCGGCATCCTGCTCGGCCTCGCCGTGGCGTCGAAGTTCTACCCCGTGGTGCTGATCGGGGGGTTCCTGCTGCTCACGATCCGCACGGGCCGGTGGCGCGCGTTCGGGCTGCTGCTGCTGGGGACGGTCGGGTCCGGGCTCGTGGTCAACGTCCCGGTCATGGTCGCCAACGTCGCCGGATGGTCGTTCTTCTACCGGTTCAGCTCCGAACGCGGCGAGGACTTCGGCTCGGTGTGGTTCGCGCTGTCGCAGACCGGGGTCGGCAGCATCCCGGCCGACCGGCTCAACCTCGTGGCGACCGGCTCCTTCGTCGTGCTGTGCGCCCTGATTGCGTGGCTCGTCCTGGCCGCACCGAAGCGTCCGCGCCTGTTGGCGGTGCTGTTCCTCGTCGTGGTCGCGTTCGTGCTGACCAACAAGGTCTACTCGCCGCAGTACTCGCTGTGGCTCGTGCCGCTCGCCGCGATGGCGCGTCCCCGGTGGCGCGACTTCCTGATCTGGCAGGCGGGCGAGGTCATCTACTTCGTGGCGATCTGGTGGTTCCTGGTCCAGTACGGGATCGACGGCACCAAGGGGCTGACGGGCCAGGAGTACGTCGTCGCGATCGTGATCCACGTCCTGGTGACGCTGTACCTGGCCGCGATGGTCGTGCAGGACATCCTCGTCCCGGACTACGACCCCGTGCGGTCCGACGGCTTCGACGACGACGTCGACGACCCCGGCGGCGGGGTCTTCGACCGCGCCCCCGACGTGTTCACGCTGCGCCGCCGTCGCCGCCAACGTCGCCCTCAAACCGTCGACACGACGTGAATGGTTGATTTCGGCGCCGATCGACACCCAAATCCAACCGTCTGAGTCGTCTCGGCGGTTGGGGGTGGAGACGTAGGCGCGGAGGCCTAGAGGCCGAGGACGGCGTCGAAGCGCGACGTCGTGAACCGCACGTCCGCCGGCAGCTGGTCCCCGACGGCCGGCACGACGCATCCCTTCGGCAGCCAGATCATCGACGTGTGCTGGTGCGGCGGCTCCGCGAACCACCGCTGCTTGCCGGCCCAGCTGAACGGCGACAGAGCGCGTCCCGCGGCGTCGAGCGCGCCAATACCGGCGGTGACCACGCGCTGCCGCATCGACGACGCGGGCGTCGGCGCACTGAGGCCGATCCCGTGGGCCGTGCCCCCGGAGACGACGACCAGCGTGCCGTCCTTGGGCCCGGTGCGCTGCCGGTAGCCGACGTGCGTTCCGCCGGGAAGCGGGTGGACGGCGAGCACCGTCCCGGCCGCGTGCAGCGCCGCGCGCTCGCCGAGCCACAGCCGCGCCCCGATCCGCGTCCGGATGGTGCCGCCCGGCACGGCGGAGGCCAGCCCCCCCAGCCCGTCGTCGGCCAGGTGGGACACCCACACCCGCGTGGCGGGGGCGTTGTGCCCGGACCACACGTCGGTCTCCGTCTGCCACAGCCCCGCCCAGTGCACGGCCTCGCGGGCCTTCGCCGAGGACCGGCCGTCGCCGACGGGAGCGACCGGGTCGACCGGCTGCGCGAGCGGCAGGTGCACCGCCAGTCCCTCGACGAGGACCCGACCACGGGCGAACGCCTCCCGGACGCGCTCGTCCGCGAGCACCCGGAGCAGCTCCGGCTCGTCGAAGCCGAACCGGTGCATCGACGTCTGCGCCTCCAGCACGATCCGGACTGACCCCGGCCCGTCCGCGAGCGCCAGCAGCGCCTCGATGGAGGCGATGGTGCGGATGACGCGTCCGGCGTAGAGCCGCTGGCCGACCTCCCACCACAGCTCCGCGGCGAGCCGGTCACGCGGGTCGAACGGCTCCAGCACGACGATGTCGAAGGTGCCGAAGGCGGCGACGTCCGCGACCTCGGCCACCGTGCCGACGGCGACGGTGTCGCTGCCGAGGCGGAGGGCCTCGTCGGCGAGGGTGCGCTGACCCAGCCCGTATCCGTTGCCCTTGACGACGGGGACGACCGGCGCGCCGGCGGCACGAAGGACGGCACCCGCGACCGCGTCCTGGTGGTCACGCCACCGGTCGGCGTCGATGCGGACAGCGAAGGCCATCGTCAGCC
>JAFIHP010000112.1 GCA_017849335.1 Actinomycetales bacterium
CGGCATCACGATCCTGTCCGGCTCGCTGTGCCCCGAGGGGGCCGTGGTGAAGAACGCCGGCGTCCCCGTCGACGTCTTCGAGGGCCGGGCGCGGGTGTTCGAGCGCGAGCAGGCGGCGCTGGATGCCCTCGAGGACGGGACGATCCAGGCCGGCGACGTCGTGGTCATCCGGTACGAGGGCCCCAAGGGCGGCCCCGGCATGCGGGAGATGCTGATGATCACGGGCGCGATCAAGGGTGCCGGCCTGGGCAAGGACGTGCTGCTCATCACCGACGGGCGGTTCTCCGGCGGCACCACCGGCCTGTGCGTCGGGCACGTCGCCCCCGAGGCGGTCGACGGGGGACCGATCGGGCTGATGCGCGACGGCGACCTCGTCCGGATCGACCTGACCGCCCGATCGCTGGACCTGCTGGTCGACGAGGCCGAGCTCGACGCGCGGCGCGCAACGTTCGCTCCGCTGCCGCCGCGGTACACGCGCGGCGTGCTGCACAAGTACGCGAAGTTGGTGGGGTCGGCGTCGAAGGGCGCGGTCTGCGACTGACCGAGGAGTGAGCGCAGCGAGCCCCGGAGGTCGGGAGCGGTGGACCTGCGACTGACCGAGGAGTGAGCGCAGCGAGCCCCGGAGGTCGGGAGCCCAGCGTCGCGCGACTGACGTGTTCCTCGTCACCTGGGCGTGACGGGGGACCGTACAGGGGGTAGGCTCCCGCACGTGGCACTGATTCTCGTAGTTATTGAGCGCGCCGGCTGACGCCACGTCGACCAGCGCGCCGCCCTCCGTTACCCGCCACGGGTCGGAGGGTTTTTCATTGGGACCACGACTCGAGGAAGCAGCACTGATGGGCGAGAAGATCACCGGGGCGCAGAGCCTGGTGCACTCCTTGGAGGCCGCGGGCGTCACCGACGTCTTCGGCATCCCCGGCGGGGCGATCCTGCCGCTGTACGACCCGTTGTACGACTCGACGATCCGGCACATCCTCGTCCGTCACGAGCAGGGCGCCGGCCACGCGGCCGAGGGCTATGCCGCGGCGAGCGGCCGCGTCGGGGTCTGCATGGCGACGAGCGGTCCGGGCGCGACGAACCTCGTCACGCCGATCGCGGACGCCAACATGGACTCGGTCCCGCTGGTCGCGATCACCGGCCAGGTCCCCAGCGGGTCGATCGGCACGGACGCGTTCCAGGAAGCCGACATCCGCGGCATCACGATGCCGATCACCAAGCACAGCTTCCTGGTCACCGACCCCGACGAGATCCCGCGGGCGATCGCTGAGGCGTTCCACCTCGCGTCGACCGGGCGCCCCGGTCCGGTGCTCGTCGACGTCTCCAAGGACGCGCTGCAGGCCACGACCGAGTTCGCGTGGCCGCCGCGGATGGACCTGCCGGGCTACCACCCGGTGACCCGGCCGCACTCCAAGCAGGTGCGCGAGGCCGCCCGGCTCATGCTCGAGAGCCGTCAGCCCGTGCTGTACGTGGGCGGCGGCGTGATCCGGGCCGGTGCGAGCGCGGCGCTGCGGCGCCTGGCCGACCTGACGGGCATCCCCGTGGTGACGACTCTGATGGCACGTGGAGCCTTCCCCGACTCGCATCCGCTGCACCTGGGCATGCCGGGCATGCACGGCACCGTCGCTGCCGTCGGTGCCCTGCAGAAGTCGGACCTCATCGTCGCGCTGGGCGCTCGGTTCGACGATCGCGTGACGGGCAAGCTGTCGTCGTTCGCGCCGAACGCCGCGGTCATCCACGCGGACATCGACCCGGCCGAGATCGGCAAGAACCGCACCGCGGACGTGCCGATCGTCGGTGACCTCGCGGAGATCCTGCCCGAGCTGATCGCTGCGATCGAGGCCGAGCTGGCCGGTGGTGCCCACGGCGACTACGAGGCGTGGTGGGCTCTGCTGTCGCGCATGCGTGAGACCTATCCGCTGGGGTACGAGACTTTCGGCGAGGGCACGCTGGCGCCGCAGTACGTGATCTCCCGGCTCGGCGAGATCGTGGGTCCGGACGCGGTGTACGCGGCCGGCGTCGGGCAGCACCAGATGTGGGCGGCGCAGTTCATCGGGTACGAGAACCCGGGGACGTGGCTGAACTCCGGCGGCCTGGGCACCATGGGGTACGCGGTGCCGGCCGCGATGGGGGCGAAGGTCGCACGGCCCGACACCACGGTCTGGGCGATCGACGGCGACGGCTGCTTCCAGATGACGAACCAGGAGCTCGCGACCTGCGCGATCAACGACATCCCGATCAAGGTGGCGCTGATCAACAACGGCAACCTCGGCATGGTCCGCCAGTGGCAGACGCTGTTCTACAACGAGCGCTACTCCAACACGAACCTGCACTCGTTCCGGATCCCGGACTTCGTGAAGCTCGCTGACGCGTACGGCTGCTACGGCCTGCGCTGCGAGTCGCCGGAGCAGGTGGACGCGACGATCGAGAAGGCGATGGCGATCGACGACGCGCCAGTGGTCATCGACTTCGTCGTCCACCAGGACGCGATGGTCTGGCCGATGGTTGCGGCCGGTACCAGCAACGACGACATCATGGTCGCGCGCGAGATGGCGCCCGACTGGAGCGGAGAGGACGACTGATGTCCCGGCACACCCTCTCGGTCCTCGTCGAGGACAAGCCCGGCGTCCTGGCGCGCGTCGCGAGCCTGTTCTCCCGGCGCGGTTTCAACATCGACTCGCTCGCCGTCGGCCCCACCGAGCTGGCCGACGTGTCCCGGATCACGATCGTCGTCTCGGTCGAGGGCTCCGCCCTCGAGCAGGTGACCAAGCAGCTCAACAAGCTGATCAACGTCATCAAGATCGTGGAGCTCGACCCCGACGCATCGGTCCAGCGCGAGTTCATGCTCGTGAAGGTCCGCGCCGACGGGGACTCGCGGGCACGGGTCCTGGAGACCGTCACGCTGTTCCGCGCCAAGGTCGTCGACGTCTCGCCGGACTCGGTGACGATCGAGGCGACCGGCAAGTCCGACAAGCTCCAGGCACTCCTGAAGGTGCTCGAGCCGTTCGGGATCAAGGAGCTGGTCAAGTCCGGGCTGGTCGCCGTCGGACGCGGCCCGCGCTCGATCACCGACCGGGCGGTCCGCGTCGTCGAACGCTCCGCCTGACCACGCCGGCCGGTCGCCCGGACCGGTCCCGGTACCCTTCGCACCGCACCCGACCAAAGGAGAGGCCCACCGTGGCTGAGCTGTTCTACGACGACGACGCCGATCTGTCCATCATCCAGAACCGCGTCGTCGCGGTCATGGGCTACGGCAGCCAGGGCCACGCCCACGCGATGTCCCTGCGCGACTCCGGGGTCGACGTCCGCGTCGGGCTCCCCGAGGGTTCGAAGTCCCGGGCGAAGGCCGAGGATGCGGGTCTGCGCGTCGTCGACCCCGCCACCGCGGCGGCCGAGGCCGACGTCATCATGATCCTGGTGCCGGACCCGGTCCAGGAGCTCCTCTACAAGGACGCCATCGAGGCGAACCTGCAGGAGGGCGACGCGCTGTTCTTCGCCCACGGGTTCAACATCCGGTTCGGCTACATCACCCCGCCGGCGTTCGTCGACGTCGCGATGGTCGCTCCGAAGGGTCCCGGGCACCTGGTCCGCCGCGAGTACGTCGCTGGTCGCGGCGTCCCGGCGATCGTCGCGGTCGAGCAGGATGCGACGGGCGAGGCCTGGCCGTTGGCGCTGTCCTACGCGAAGGCGATCGGATCGCTGCGCGCCGGCGGCATCAAGACGACCTTCACCGAGGAGACCGAGACCGACCTGTTCGGCGAGCAGGCCGTCCTGTGCGGCGGCGCGTCGCAGCTGGTGATGTACGGCTTCGAGACCCTCGTCGAGGCTGGCTACCAGCCCGAGGTCGCGTACTTCGAGTGCCTGCACGAGCTGAAGCTGATCGTCGACCTCATGTACGAGGGCGGCATCGCGAAGCAGCGCTGGAGCGTCTCCGACACGGCGGAGTACGGCGATTACGTCTCCGGACCCCGGGTCATCGACCCGCACGTCAAGGAGAACATGAAGGCCGTCCTCACGGACATCCAGAACGGTGCGTTCGCCAAGCGCTTCATCGACGACCAGCGCGCCGGCGCTCCGGAGTTCATCGCGCTGCGCACCAAGGCCGAGCAGCACCCGATCGAGGCGGTCGGCCGCGAGCTGCGCGGACTGATGAGCTGGGTCGACAGCGGTGACGACGACTACGTCGAGGGCACCGCGGCTCGCTGAGCGAGCCGGCACGTAACGCACGTCACGGCCCCCATGGGCCGTCGGGCCTTGGTCCGCGCCCCGGCTAGACTCCGGGCGTGACCAAGGCCCGCGTGCTTATCGCCGAAGAACTGTCTCCTGCCACCGTCGAGGCCCTCGGGCCCGACTTCGAGGTGGTCTCGTGCGACGGGGCCGACCGTGCCTCGCTGCTGCCGGCGATCGCCGACGTCGACGCGATCCTCGTCCGTTCGGCGACTCAGGTCGACGCCGAGGCGATCGCGTCGGCGAAGCAGCTCAAGGTCATCGCCCGGGCGGGTGTCGGGCTCGACAACGTCGACATCAAGGCCGCCACGCAGGCGGGTGTGATGGTCGTCAACGCGCCGACCTCGAACATCGTCAGCGCGGCGGAGCTGGCCGTCGCCCTCCTCCTCGCCTCGGCCCGCAACGTCGTCCCGGCCGCCGGCGCGCTCGCCAAGGGGGAGTGGAAGCGCTCGAAGTACACCGGCGTGGAGGTCGCGGACAAGACCGTCGGCGTCGTCGGCCTCGGCCGGATCGGCATCCTCGTCGCCCAGCGGCTCAGCGCGTTCGGCGTCAAGCTCGTCGCCTACGACCCGTACGTCCAGCCGGCCCGTGCCGCTCAGCTGGGCGTTCGGATGGTCAGCCTCGACGACCTGCTCGCCGAGTCGGACTTCATCACGGTCCACCTTCCCAAGACCCCGGAGACCGTCGGGCTGATCGGCGACGCCGAGCTGCACAAGGTCAAGCCCACGGTGCACATCATCAACGCCGCGCGCGGTGGCATCGTCGACGAGGCGGCGCTCTACCAGGCGCTGGTCGACGGCCGGGTCGCCGGAGCCGGGCTGGACGTGTACGCGAAGGAACCGTGCACGGACTCTCCGCTGTTCGGGCTGGAGCAGGTCGTGGCGCTTCCTCACCTGGGTGCGTCGACCGACGAGGCCCAGGAGAAGGCGGGCATTGCGGTCGCGCGCTCGGTCCGCCTCGCGCTGTCGGGCGAGCTCGTCCCCGACGCCGTGAACGTGCAGGGTGGGCAGCTCGACGAGGTCATCAAGCCGATGCTGCCGCTGGCCGAGAAGCTCGGCTCGATCGCGTGCGGGCTCGCGGAGGCGGCCGTCGCTCGGGTCGATGTCGAGGCGCTGGGCGAGATCGCCAGCCACGATGTCCGGGTGCTGGAGCTGTCGGCCCTCAAGGGCGTCTTCCAGAAGCTGGTGCACGACCCGGTGTCGTACGTGAACGCGCCGGTGCTCGCCACGCAGCGCGGGGTCGAGGTCGCCCTGACCAGCGACTCCGAGGCGGGCGACCACCGGTCGCTCGTCCGGGTGGCCCTGACCCTCACCGACGGCACGAAGGTGTCGGTCGCCGGTACGGTGTCGGGCCCGCGCGACGTGGCGAAGGTCGTCGAGGTCGACGGTTTCGACGTCGACGTCCCGGTGAGCGACCACATGGCGTTCTTCCGGTACCACGACCGGCCGGGCGTGGTCGGCGTGGTCGGGCGCGTGCTCGGCGAGGCCGACGTGAACATCGGCGGCATGCAGGTCAGCCGTGACGAGTCGGGCCACGCGCTGATCGTGCTGACGGTCGACACCGCCATCCCGCCGCAGCAGCTGGACACCATCGTCGGCGAGATCGGCGCGCACTCCGGCCGCGCGGTCGACCTGGTCTAGCCGGGCTGCCTCGATGGCGGGCCGCACCGTCTACTACACCGCGACGACTCTCGACGGGTTCATCGCCGACCCGTCCGACTCGCTGGCGTGGCTGTTCGTCCAGGACATCGACCAGTCGGCCCCGTTGGGGTACGAGCCGTTCATCGCGGACATCGGTGCCCTCGTCATGGGGTCGACGACGTACGAGTGGCTCCACCGCCACCTGGCCGCCACCGGCGAACCGTGGCTCTACGCGCAGCCGGCCTGGGTGATGACGCACCGGGACCTGCCCCGCATCGACGGAGCGGACGTGCGGTTCGCCTCCGGGGACGTGGCCGATGTGCACGCGGCGATGGTCGCGGCCGCAGGGGAGAAGGACGTGTGGGTCGTCGGAGGCGGTGACCTGGCGGGCCAGCTGGCCGATGCAGGGCTCCTCGAGGAGGTGATCGTGTCCGTCGCGCCCGTGACGCTCGGTTCCGGTCGACCACTGCTTCCCCGAAGATTGCAGCTGCGCGTCCGCGAGACGGCTAGGAACGGCGACTTCGTCGAGACGCGGTACGCGGTCGAAGGGCCTGGGGAGTGGCGCGAGGGGGCAGGGGCGTGAGCAGTGTCGCGGTCGTCGGCCTGGGGTCGATGGGCCGCCCGATGGCACGGAACCTGCTCGCCGCCGGGCACGAGGTCACGGTGTGGAACCGCTCGCCCGGACCGGTCGAGGATCTCGTCGCCGAGGGTGCTCACCGCGCGGAGCGCATCGAGGACGCGTTCGCCAGCGGCGTCGTGTTCTCCGTGCTCGCGGACGACGGTGCGGTCGCAGACGCGTTCCTCGACTCCGGCGTCCTGGCGCAGGCGCCCGCTGGTGCCCTGCACGTGAACCTCGCGACGGTGAGCACGCCGCTGGCGCGGCGGGCCGCCGCCGTGCACGCCGGCTACGGCGTCGGCTACCTCGCGGCACCGGTGTTCGGGCGCGCCACCGTCGCCGAGCAGGGCGCGCTGAACGTCGTCGTGGCCGGCGACCCGGGCCAGATCGACCGCGTCCAGGAGCTCTTCGACGTGATCGGGTCGCGCACGTGGCGACTCGGGGACGTCCCGGAGCAGGCCAACGCCGTGAAGATCCTCGGGAACTACCTGCTCGCCTGCGCGATCGAGTCCCTCGGGGAGGCCGTGGGGCTCGCCGAGAAGGCCGGGGTGGATCCGGCCCAGCTGGTCGAGCTGATGACGACGACCTTGTTCCCCGGCCCGGTGTACGCCACGTACGGCGGCCTCATCGCCGAGCGGCGCTACCAGCCTGCCGGCTTCACGACGGTGCTGGGTCGCAAGGACGTGCACCTCGCGCTCGATGCCGCGGACGCGGTCGGCGCGACGCTGCCGTTCGGCGCCGTGCTGCGCGAGGTGTTCGAGCAGGCCCTCGCGCAGGGGCGCGCGGACGACGACTGGGCCTCGATCGCCGAGTTGCGCCGCTGAGCCCTCGCCAGAGCGGTTCGCTCTCGGCGTACCGACGGTACGCGCCAACCGCCGACTCGACGGCGTAGTCTTCCCGTGGACCGGAAAGGGCGGTGCTGTGCGGCAGCTCCTCGTGCGTTACCTCAGGCCGCACGCGCGCATCCTGATCGTGATCGTGGCCCTGCTGCTGGTGCAGGCGATCGCGAACCTGATCCTGCCCAGCCTCAACGCCGACATCATCAACTACGGCGTCGTCACCGGGGACACGGGCTACATCCTCCGCGTGGGCGCTCTGATGCTCGTCATGTCGGCCTTCTCGGGGGCGGCCGCCGTCGCGACGGTCTACTTCAGCGCGCGCACCGCGATGCGGGTGGGTCGCGACATGCGCGGCGACCTGTTCCGGCGCGTCGAGCTGTTCTCGCTCGGTCAGATGCACTCGTTCACCGTCCCGTCGCTGATCACGCGCAACACCAACGACGTCCAGCAGGTGAAGATGCTCATCGTCATCGGACTGACGATGATTGTGTTGGCGCCGATCACGGCCGTCGGCGGCGTGATC
>JAFIHP010000113.1 GCA_017849335.1 Actinomycetales bacterium
ACCTCACCGCCGCGGGAATGATGGAGTGCAAGAAGGCGCTCCAGGAGGCCGACGGAGACTTCGACAAGGCCGTCGAGCTGCTCCGCATCTCGGGCGCAGCCAAGGCTGCCAAGCGCGGCGCCGAGCGCGAGACCTCGAACGGCCTGGTCGCCGCCGACGGCAACGCCCTGGTGGAGCTGCTGTGCGAGACCGACTTCGTCGCCAAGAACGCCGACTTCCTCGCCCTCGCCGGCCAGATCGCCGCAGCCGCCAACGCCGGCCAGATCGGTGACCGCGACGCGCTCCTGGCCGCGACGCTGGCCGACGGTCGCACCGTCGAGGCCGCGACCACGGAGATGGCCGGTGTCATCGGCGAGAAGATCGAGCTCGGCCGCGTCGCGGTCCTCGGCGAGCCGGTGGCGACCTACCTGCACCACCGCGCGTCCGACCTGCCGCCGCAGGTGGGCGTGATCGTCGCCTACACCGGCGACGAGGCCGCGGCGCGCGGAGCGGCCATGCAGGTCGCGGCCATGCGCCCGCAGTACCTGACCCGCGACGAGGTCCCGGCCGATGTGGTCGAGAACGAGCGGCGCATCGCCGAGGCCACGGCCAAGGAGGAGGGCAAGCCGGAGGCGGCCATGCCCAAGATCATCGAGGGCCGCGTCAACGCCTTCTTCAAGGACACCGTGCTGCTGGAGCAGCCCAGCGTGACCGACCCGAAGAAGACGGTGGCGCAGGTCCTGGCCGACCAGGGCACGAGCGTCACCGGCTTCGCCCGGTTCGAGCCCGGCCAGGGCTGATCCGCCGACGTCGGCACGGCATACTCCTACGCGACGACGGGAGGGCTCGATGGGCTCGGACGAACTGACGACCGGGGCCATCCAGCCCGCTCTCGACGGCACGCTCGACACCTGGCCCGAGACGCCCGAGGGCGGCTGGCACCGGGTGCTCCTGAAGCTGTCGGGTGAGGCGTTCGCCGGCGGTGCGGGCCTCGGTGTCGACCCCGACATCGTGGCCTCCATCGCCGCGCAGATCGCCGACGTCGTCCGCCACGGCACCCAGGTCGCCGTCGTGATCGGCGGGGGCAACTACTTCCGCGGGGCGATCCTCGCCGAGCGGGGGATGGAGCGGGCCCGCGCGGACTACATGGGCATGCTCGGCACGGTGATGAACTGCCTGGCGCTCCAGGACTTCTGCGAGAAGGCGGGGGTCGAGACGCGGGTGCAGACCGCGATCACGATGGGCCAGGTCGCCGAGCCCTACATCCCGCGTCGGGCCGAGCGCCACCTGGAGAAGGGTCGGGTCGTCATCTTCGGCGCCGGCCTGGGCCAGCCGTTCTTCTCCACCGACACCACGGCGGCCCAGCGCGCGCTGGAGGTCGGAGCCCAGGTCGTGCTGATGGCGAAGGGCGTCGACGGGGTGTACGACAGCGACCCGCGGACCAACCCCGACGCGGTGCGGTTCGACCGGCTGACCCCGGACGAGGTGCTGACGCGCAACCTCAAGGTCGCCGACGCGACCGCGATCAGCCTGTGCCGGGACAACGACCTGCCGATCGTCGTCTTCAACCTGCTGGTGGAGGGCAACATCGCCCGAGCCGTCCGGGGCGAGACCATCGGAACGCTAGTGTCGACCCGCGGCGCCTGATCGGCGTCGGCAGCGAAACGGAGCAGTGGTGAGCGACCAGATCGACGAGCTCCTCCTCGACGCCGAGGAGAAGATGGACAAGGCGATCCCCATGGCCCGCGAGGACTTCACGACGATCCGCACCGGGCGCGCCACGTCCGCGATGTTCAACAAGGTCCTGGTCGACTACTACGGCGCGATGACGCCGGTCAACCAGCTGGCGTCCATCCAGGTCCCCGAGGCGCGGACGATCCTCATCACGCCCTACGACAAGGGCTCGTTCGGTGCGGTCGAGCGCGCGCTGCGCGACAGCGACCTCGGCATCAACCCGAACAACGACGGCGCGGTCATCCGGATCAACCTGCCGCAGCTCACCGAGGAGCGCCGCCGCGAGTACATCAAGCTCGCCAAGAGCAAGGCCGAGGACGCCCGCGTCTCGGTGCGCAACATCCGCCGTCATGCCAAGGACCAGCTGGACAAGCTGGTCAAGGACGGCGAGGTGGGAGAGGACGACGTCCGTCGCGCGGAGAAGCACCTGGACGACACGACCCACGCGCACGTCGAGAAGATCGACGACATCCTGAAGAACAAAGAGACCGAGCTCCTCGAGGTCTGACCACGTGCCCGCAGAGTCCGCCGACACGCCGGCCCCGCCGCCGCCGGCGTCGCGGGCCGGGCGCAACCTGCCTGCCGCCATCGCGACGGGGGTCGGGCTCGGGATCGTCGTCGTCCTGAGCCTGTTCCTCGTCAAGTGGGTCTTCGTCCTCGTCGTCATCGCGACGATGCTCGTCGCGGTGCACGAGGTGATCGCGGCGTTCGCCGGCAACGGGGTCAAGGTCGCGCGGACGCCGGTGTACGCCGCGACGGCGGTCGTCCCGGCGGTGACGTACGTCTGGGGGCCGGTCGGGCTGCTCGCCGCGACGGGGCTGGCGATCCTGGCCGCGATCGTGTGGCGGATCCGCCGGGGCTACGAGGGCTACGTCCGCGACGTCACCGCGACGGCGTTCACGATCGTCTACCTGCCCTTCATGTCCGGCTTCCTCGCCCTGACGCTGGCGGCCGACGACGGCGTCGCGCGGATCGTCACGTTCATCCTCCTGACGATCTGCAACGACATCGGCGGCTACGCGGCCGGTGTGCTCTTCGGCAAGCACCCGATCGCCCCGCAGATCAGCCCGAAGAAGTCGTGGGAGGGCCTGGTCGGCTCGCTGCTCCTCCAGGCCGTGGTGGGCGCCCTGTGCTTCGCCTTCCTGCTCGACGCCCCCTGGTGGCAAGGCGTCGTCGCGGGCCTGATCCTGACGGTCACGGCGACGGCCGGCGACTTCGCCGAGAGTGCGATCAAGCGCGATCTCGGCGTCAAGGACATGGGGACCCTGTTGCCGGGCCACGGCGGGATGATGGACCGGTTCGACTCGCTGATCCCCAACGCGTTCGCCTCCTGGGCGCTGTTCACCCTCTTCCTCGGCGCCGGGGCGGTCTTCTAGCCATGGGACCGCAGCCGGGCGAGCTGGTGCTGCAGGCACCGGCACGGGGCCGTCCGCCCCAGCACCTGCTCGACCTCGACGCCGCCGGCCGGCGCGATGCCGTCGTCGCCCTGGGCCTTCCGGCCTTCCGTGCGGACCAGGTGTCCCGCCACTGGCTCGGCCGGCTGGAGGACGACCCGTCGACGTGGACCGACCTGCCCGCGGCGGTGCGCGACCAGATCACCGCAGCCCTCCTGCCGCCCCTGCTCACGCCGGTGCGGGCGCTGACGTGCGACGGGGGTGCGACGGTCAAGACCGTCTGGCGCCTGCACGACGGGTCGCTCGTCGAGAGCGTGCTGATGCGCTACCGCGCGACGGCGAGCTCGCGGGAACGCACCACCATGTGCATCTCGTCGCAGGCCGGGTGCGGGATGAACTGCCCCTTCTGCGCGACGGGCCAGGCCGGGCTGACCCGCAACCTGTCGACGGCAGAGATCGTGGAGCAGGCCCTGGCCGGTGCACGCTCACTGGCCCGGGGCGACGTCGCGGGCGGCCCGGGCCGGGTGTCGAACATCGTCTTCATGGGGATGGGGGAGCCGCTCGCGAACTACCGGTCCGTCGTGGGGGCGCTGCACCGGCTGTGCGACGCGGCACCGTCGGGCCTGGGCCTGAGCGCCCGGGGCATCACCGTGTCGACCGTCGGCCTGGTCCCGCGGATCCGCGAGCTCGCGGGGGAGGGGCTGCCGGTGACGCTCGCGGTGTCCCTGCACGCGCCCGACGACGAGCTGCGCGACACCCTCGTGCCGATCAACACCCGGTGGAAGGTCAGCGAGGTGCTCGACGCCGCCTGGGCCTACGCCGAGGCGACCGGTCGCCGCATCAGCATCGAGTACGCGCTCATCAAGGACGTCAACGACCAGCGCTGGCGGGCCGAGCTCCTCGCCGACCTGCTCGTCGGCCACCTCGTGCACGTCAACCTCATCCCGCTCAACCCGACACCGGGGTCGAAGTGGACCGCCTCGCGTCGGCAGGACGAACGGGCCTTCGTCCGGGCGCTGGAGGACCGCGGCGTCCCGGTCACGGTGCGGGACACGCGCGGTCGCGAGATCGACGGCGCGTGCGGCCAGCTCGCCGCCGCGACGGCCTGAGGTACCTGGTCCGCGTCGCGGCACGTGGGTCCCACGTCGCCCCGCGGCAGGCGTCACGCGGGTCGGCGATGCCACACTTCGCTCGTGACGACACCGCCGCCGCCTGCTGCGCCGAAGCCGACGCGCAAGGAGGTCGCCGTCGCCGTGACGGCGACGGCGGTACGCCTCTTCCTCGGGTTCTGGGTCATCTTCGGGATCCTGCAGC